>JADFRB010000370.1 GCA_022561525.1 Nitrospinota bacterium | reverse complement strand
TATGGCGAGATCCATACTGCCGGATATGCTCCATGGCTTGGTCCATATCTTTGACCACTTTCACCGCGAGCGTGAGGGATAAAAATTCTTGCCCATAGTCTTCATCTGTGGCGGGAACGGCCTGAGGAATCAAGTCGCAGGTTTTTTCACAACCGCGAATTTCCACCTTGGCTTCAACAAGTTCATTGCCAAGTTTCGTCAAAAGGTTTCGAGCCACTTGGCGGTGAACCAGAAGCGTTTCCATGGCATTGCACGTGGAGGGCCGCTGCACTTTCGCATTGAACGCAATCGAGTGAGCCATGTCCACATCAACATCATCATCCACATAGACGTGACAGACCCCTTTATCATGCTTAATGACCGGAATGGAGGTGTTCTCCGAGATGGTTTTCATCAAGGACTCTCCACCTCGAGGAATGATCAAATCGATCAAATCATCCCTTTTGAGCAATTCAAGGACCGCATCACGTTCCGCTCGTTCCACAAAGGAAATCGCGCCATCTGGGATATCTGCCTTTTTCACCGCTGCTGACAAAACGTTGGCGATAGCCGTATTCGAATGAATCGCCTCCGAGCCACCACGAAGTACGCACACATTGCCGGATTTAAGGCACAGGGCCGCCGCATCCGCCGTCACATTGGGCCGCGATTCATAAATAATTCCAATGACACCAATAGGAACCCGCACTTTTCCCACTCTCATCCCATTCGGACGCTGCCGCATACCCAGAGATTCCCCAACAGGATCCCGCAACTCCGCAATGGCTCGAATCCCGGAGGCCATCGCGTCAATGCGTTCAGGAGTCAGGCGTAATCGATCAGCCATGGCTTCACGACCATTGCTGCTATCAAAAGCCTCAAGGTCTTTTTCATTGGCCTCAATAATGTCCTCAGAAGCCTGTTCTAGGCCATCGGCCATGGCAAGAAGCGCTTGATTTTTCACTGCAGCCGTCAGAGTGGCAAGACGTAGAGCGGCAGATCGTGCGGTTTTCAAGAGGTCTTCAATATACGTCGGCGTATCGACTTCTTCTTGCTCGGGTTCCGACCCTTCGCCTTCAGTCGGTTTTTCTAACTCATCATTTTCTAACTCTGTAGATTGAACGTCGTCAGTATCCATTACAGTAATGCTCCCGCCCGAATTAAATGATAATGTCCGTGATGCAGTAAGAACCAGCCCCCCCAGCAACTTTCAGATCATGACAAGGGCTCTAGCATCTATGCCGACATGCTAAACAGAGGCCAAACTCTTGATGTCTGTGTGAGGTCCTCGAACTATTGTCTTGGTACATGAGCTCCCCGGCACACGCCTTACCAACAAACTATTTTGGTAAGGGATTGAGAATACCGGTGCATTAAGAAATCCGTCAAGCAAGAGGCCCGGCCTATTCCCCGAACGGGTGAACATAAACATTCATGACGCGTCTCGGGAAACATAAGACTTGAAAAACTTAAACAATACGGGACAAATCCTCACCTTCCTCCTCTCAGCACTGAGCGCCCATCATGAAATTAAAACGTGACCATTTGAAATCCATTCCCCTCTTTTCGGAACTCACCAACACGGAACTCGATCTTATCCTAGCCAGCGCCCGAGAACAGCGGTAGCCGCGTGGGAGTATTGTTTTTTATGAAGGGGACCCTGGCGATTTTCTTATGGTCGTGCTGACGGGAAAGGTCAAAGTGGTCCTGCTGGGAAAAGAAGGCCAAGAAATCATTCTCGCCCTGTTGGGGCCTCGCGACTTTTTTGGAGAAATGGCCATTCTGGAATCCGCACCTCGTTCAGCCACGGTTATGACCACCGAGGCATCAGAGTTTTTATGCCTGGACCAACAAAATTTTACCACACTGCTGCAGAACCACTCTCCCATCAGCATGAAGATTCTCAAACATCTATCCGAACGACTCCGCTAAGCCAATGAGCAGATTCGGAGCCTGGCCATGTTTGATATCTATAGGCCGCATCGCTCAATGCCTCCTACGATTGGGACACACACAGGGCCAGCGCCTAAATGGGAAACTCGTTATCACCGACCGCCCCTCCTTCCAAGAACTGTCTCATATGATCGGGTGTTCCAGAGAAACCGTCAGCCGAGCCATGAAAGTCCTCCAAGAAGATGGGTATCTCATCGTGACCCGCAAAGACATCACCATTACGCGCCCCTGGCACAATCCCAAGTAAAAAAGACTTACAGCCCCGTCCAAGAATGACAGCGTTTGGTTAGCTCGCGGCAATAGGCCTGCGCCATTGTTTTCTATGTGTACTTTCCAATGATGCTTGATTTTTTTCGAGGTTTCCTGATACACCTCTCCCACACTTATTGGTATAGCACTAACTCTATTGCTACACTGATCCTTTTGGTCTGCTAGTCCATATCCTTGCCATGTGCCGAGGTAGCTCAGTTGGCAGAGCACAGCCCTGAAAAGGCTGGTGTCGACAGTTCGATTCTGTCCCTCGGCACCAATACAATCAACGACTTAG
>JADFRB010000016.1:8385-12215 GCA_022561525.1 Nitrospinota bacterium | reverse complement strand
AGGACTGCGCATACTCCTCGTATGGAAAGGACGAGCAACGCCGCCAGACAGGATGGATCGACGCCCAAACAGGGGAAGGTATTCTTGCGCGAACCCTAAGGTGACCACGACTTTTTTTATTTCACCAGGCACGCCAATATCTTACACGGCTGTTTTGCGCCCAATTGCCGTTTCTAGGGTTATGAGGTTTGGCCAAGTTTCCTGACAAAATCACGTTCCTCAGAATCGGTGTTAACTTCTCCGTTCAGGCGAGCGTCCAATAGTTTTTCAAGAATGTTTCGAAATTGCGGGCCGGGTTTAAAGCCCATGGCTTTGAGATCCGTCCCATTGAGGAGAGGGTGAATGCGTTGGTACGTGGTGAGAAATGCGGATATCTGCCGTTTAACGGATTCTGATTGGGATTTAGCCATCAAAAATATTAACGCTTCATCCGGAAGGTCACAGAGCGTGCGGTAAATCTGAGCAGGTTTTGGCACTGGGCGCTTGCCGAGTTGGCGAAGTAACAGGGTAGAGCCGCGGCCAACCCATTGCAATTTCTTGGCTTGGCGTCGGGGAAATGGTAACCGATGGAGCGTGTCACGGACAGCTTGTGTCGGTAGCACGTCCATCAGCGCCATCCAGTACACGACCCAGGTATCTATGGGTTGATCGAGATTCAACAGGGTATACCTTTCCAAGGACCTTTCAACGGCTTTGAGAAAGTGAGTCAATTCAGACGACCCTTTCAATTGTGGATGGATGAACTTCAAGAGATCGAACTTTGCCATTCGAGCCAGCAATTGCCGCGGTTCTTTTTCAGAGAGAAGGGCCACAAATTCTTTGAACAGCCGTGTTTTGGAGAGGCGATGAATGAGTCCATTTTTCACAACATTGTTGAGTAAAGAGGTCGTTTCCTTTTCCAGGCGAAAACCTAAGCGCTGTTCGAACCGTATGGCCCGAAACACTCGAGTGGGATCTTCGACAAAACTTCTGTTATGGAGCACTCGAATAGTTTTGGTGTTGAGATCCTGTTGCCCGCCGTAAAGATCGACTAATTCCCCAAAGTGTCTGGTGGTGAGCCGAATGGCTAACGTATTGATTGTAAAGTCGCGTCGAGACAAATCCTTATTCACGGAACTTGGTTCAATTGTAGGGAGAGCGGTGGGATATTTGTAAGACTCTGTCCGGGCCGTGGCAATATCGAGCTTCAATCCATCGGCACATGTAACTGTGGCGGTCCCGAAGCGTTCATGAACTTTCACGCGGGCGTGATGCTTACGAGCGAATGCCCGCGCAAAGGCGATCCCATTGCCTTCCACCACGATGTCCAGGTCGAGGTTTGGTATTCCGAGGAGCAAATCTCGAACGAAACCACCCACAGCATACGTGCCAACGTGCCGGCGTTCCGCAAGGTCCCCGACGTTCTGTAAAAGAGAGACCATGTCGGAAGGAAGGTGAGTCGTGATAAGATCCATTGAGCAATTCTAACAGGATGGAGAAAACTTGTCCTGACCCTTTCTTTCGCGTTACTCAGGACAAGACTTCGTCAAAGGAAGACGAGCAACGGTCCCTAAGGTCTCATCGTGAAATTTTCTTCCTCAAAACTTTCTCTCTTGTGTGGGACGATGTTGATCCTTCTGGGAGGGTTTGTGTTGTTTGCGTGGGCCACGAATAACATGGCCTTGATTCAGATTCGCCCAACTCTCGTTCCTATGTCGATCAATGGTGCTCTGGGGTTTGTCTTCAGTGGGCTCGGCCTGATTTTGTTAAATGCACTCAGGGCACGAGAAGCGAAGGTTGTGGGGGTGCTGACGCTCATACTCGGCGGATTGACCTTGGCGACGTTCATTGTGCCGTGGGAATTGTTCGGCCCTTCTTCCCTCATGTCACCAAATGCGGCCTTGTGTTTTTCGATGTCGGGAATCGCCTTTCTTGCCGTAACCAATAGCCGACTCTCTTCCAAAGGTACGTTGATCTCTGGAGTGTTGGGAGCCTTCATTTTTGCTTTTGGCTCCGTTGCATTATTTGCTCACTTGATTGATCTGAGTCCGACTCAAGGGTGGGGGCGGATTATCAGGATGGCAGTGCATGAACCCGGAGGATTTGGAATATTGGCCGTAGGATTGATCGCTTTTTCCTGGCAAAACGATAAACAGAAAGTGATCGGTTCTCCACAATGGCTGCCCGTTCTGGTGGGTGTTGGGGTGATGACCATCTCGCTGGGGTTGTGGATACATCTGGATGTCCCAAAGCAATCATTTATTGCAACCGCAGTCCTCATGTTTGGATTCTTGATGGCATCGCTCCTGTCGGTTGCTGTCTATTTTATGCAAAGAGAGCGTCGGTTGCTTGTGCAACTCCATCTTTCCCATCAAGGCTTGGAAAAGGAAATCATTGAGCGTAAACAGGTAGAAGAACATTTACGAATTTCCCGGGGAGAATTGCGCGGCTTGAGTCATCGCCTGCAGTCTATCCGGGAAGAGGAGAAAACCAAAATCGCTCGAGAGGTCCATGATGAGTTAGGCCAAGTCTTAACCGCGTTGAAAATGGATCTGTCGTGTTTGGAAGACGAGAGTTCTCGCGATTCGAAAACATTTCGTGAAAAAATTCTATCGATGGGCGACCTTATTGATCAAACCGTTCACACGGTCCAAAGGATCTGCCTGGAATTACGCCCTAAGGTTTTGGATATCTTTGGGCTTGCTGAGGCTATTGAGTGGCAGACAAAGGAATTTCAAGATCGAACGGGAATCCCCTGTGATCTCATTATGGACAAGGAGAACGTTGAGTTAGATGTAGAGCGATCTCTCGCCTGTTATCGGGTTTTACAAGAAGCGTTAACCAATGTGGTTCGACATGCTGAAGCCACACATGTCGAGGTCCGGGTTGTCACCGTCAATGGCTATGTGTTGCTTGAAGTGAAAGATGATGGGCACGGCATAGAGGACCACAAGGTTTTCAATTCCCATTCCCTAGGATTGATCGGGATTCGTGAACGGGTCTTGCTCTTGGATGGAGAAGTCAGTATACGAGGGAGACATGGCGAAGGCACTCTGGTTTCAATAAAAATTCCCCTCTCACCATCATGAGAAAATACGCGATTCTCTTGTTGAGGTAACCGTTAAGGACAAAAAGGAGAATTCACAATGTTACATCGCCGATCTGTCCTTCATCGACCGTTTACACATTTTCTCCTCCTCTGTGTCCTATTCTTGGGAGTGGGGTATGGAGGATGGATGCAACCGCATCTGGCCCAAGCCGTTGAGCCGCAATCGTTGTATGAGCGTCTTGGTGGGTATGATACTATTTCCGAAATCATTGATGAGTTTTTGAAAAAGATGTTTGCCGACCCTCAGGTGGGAAGGTACTTTATTGGAATGGGCACGGACACGAGGGAACAATTACGCCAAAAGAATAAGCTGTTGATGTGTAAGAATACTGGCGGACCGTGTAAAATTATCAACCGGGATATGAAACTTGCGCATGGTGGTTTAGGCATCACCGACAGTGATTGGCACGTCGCGGTCACACATTTGGCCACTACACTCAAAACCCTCAATGTGGGGGAAGAGGAGCAAAAGGAGCTGCTTCAGCTGATTACTAGCCTGAAGGAATATATTGTGGAACACCCTGGGCCGTAAGGGTTCTTTTTGGTATACCGAAAATCCGTTCCAACGTGACTGGCATTGGGAAAATCAGATAACAGGTGTCTATTAAGGGCTCGCGCAAAAAATAACTTCCCCTGTTTGGGCGTCGATCCATCCTGTCTGGCGGCGTTGCTCGTCCTTTCCATACGAGGAGTATGCGCAGTCCTCGCGCCTTGCTAGGAGCCTGTCCGACATTAGGGATCA
>JADFRB010000016.1:0-8375 GCA_022561525.1 Nitrospinota bacterium | reverse complement strand
TTTCGATCGTTTGAGGCGAATAGTGGTGACTATTTAACGAAAACGATCGGAAAAGCTGGCCAAATCCAGCGCAATCGCAGTAGATCCGCTAATGTCGGACAGGCTCCTAGACAGGCGTCTCAGCACCAAAATAGGGGAAGTTATTCTTGCGCGAACCCTAAGGTATTCGACGAGGGATCATGAGCGAAATCATCGGTAACATACGAGTCTTGATCGCGGATGATCATGCCGTGGTTCGTCAAGGTCTCAAGCACATCCTCTCGAAAACCGCTGATCTCATGGTGGTTGACGAGGCAGAAACTGGCCTGGAAGTCCTCGAGAAAATTCAACACGTTCATATCGATGTTCTGGTCATGGATGTGGAAATGCCCCAGAAAAACGGGTGGGAAGTGTTGTCTGAATTAAAAATCCACTACCCCCAATTGCCCGTCGTCATTTTAAGCATTTACTCCGAAGATCAATTTGGGCTCCGTTTTTTAAAGGCTGGGGCCTCAGGATATCTAGCAAAGACCAGTGCACCCGACCAGTTAGTTGAAGCGATTCGGCGGGTGGCCAAAGGCGGAAAATATGTCAGCCCAAACCTGGCGGAACGGTTGGTCCTGGATTTGGGGAAAGATCACGAGAAGCCCTTGCATGAAGTCCTTTCGGATCGCGAGTTTCAAGTGTTTCATATGATCGCCGTGGGCAAACCCTTAAAAGAGATCGCCGAGGAACTGTCGATCAGCACCACGACAGTCAGTACACACCGAGCCCGCATCCTGGAAAAAATGAACATGAAAACGAATGCCGATTTAATCCTCTATGCCAGCCACAATGGGTTGCTGAGTTAAAGAAACCCAGAAAATACACCCTGGCTTCCTCAATTCAAATTCCTCACACCATCCCTTTCTCCCCCCCTTTACCTTGTCGTAATAATTCGACAAGAAAAATCGATGAACGACGACCCGGATATTCATAATTATGACGATGTGGCCGCCTATATTTTTCTTCTACAATACGTGCGAAATTCTAACGGAGTTATAAGAAGGTTGAATGGGGTCGTTTCAATTATTCTATTTTGTTCAAAGGAGGAAGCTATGATGATGCACTGGAAGTCGATTGTTCTTATAGTTGGAGTGTTAGGGGCCTGGGCCTGCACGGGGGTAACATCTCCCGTAGCCGTGGCTGATACTTCTCTGGAGGAAATGCAGGACCAATATGGCCCGGTGTTGAAATTAGAAGGGAATGCACGCAAGGAGATTAATGCTATCGCGAACATTATTGGACCGGGTTCAAAGATGGTCCCTATCGATGCCACAAAGGCAAGTGGGGAAATGTGTATGTTGGAGACGGTGACGAAGCACAATATGATTCACTTTTCCCAGACTCCCGAACAAACCCATGAGGATGTGGTCTATTTCATCAATCCCGCCACCTTTATTGCCAATGGCCTTGATGTTGCCAAACTGCCGCGCCATCCCCATGAACTGGGAAAAATGAAGCCGCTGCAATGGTACTACTATGATGGGACGTATGTGGAACCGCATCAAGGATCACAACTGAACAAGGAATTTGTGATTATGAGCATTGATGTAAAATAACCGGGATTAAATATTGAAGAGTTGCGCCCGTTTTGTTCTCCCTGGTTTAGGGCAAAGTAGTTTGGTCTTGGGAGTTGAGCCCGTGAAAAATCGAATCATTCTATCGGGCCTCTCTCTCTTGTTAGGACTGATCGTTTTCGTTTCTGAAGCGGCCACTGCTCCACCTCTCATGCTCGAACCTGAGGAGAGCCTGCGTATTGATGAAATTTATGATCTTGAATCCCAACTCTTTTTATCCCTCTATTCGTTAAAAGGTAACGGGGAAATGGATTATGTGACTGGCCGAACAGTGGTCAAACACGTGCGCAGTAAATACGGCAATCCAGTGTATTACTACCGCGAGTACCCGCTATTCTATTGGTGGAATCATACGATGTGGACCGATCCAGCCATGGATGGGGTGAATGGCAATGAACGGGTTTATCAAGAAGACTTGGATTTTGATGTCAGCCGGTATAAACCCTGTGTGTTTAACGGCCAAAAGTGTTAGAGAATAGGCCAAACACGAAGGAGTGATTTGATGATGAAACGGAAGTGTGTTGTCGGAGTGTTCACCCTGGTGTTTTTTGTAATGGTGAGCCCGTTCTCAGGCAGTTCGCAGAGTTTTGCTGAGAATGGAGAAAATGGAAGTTTTGAAAGACAGAAGACGCTCTATGAACGTCTTGGTGGCTACGATGCCATTTCCGCAGTGGTGGATGAATTTCTTCAGAGAGTCTGGGATGACCCAACAGTCGGTCGATTTTTTGTGGGAATGGGCACCGATACTCGGAATCAGCTACGGCAAAAGAATAAAAATCTTTTATGCTTTAACACTGGCGGCCCTTGTAGGAAAATTAATCGATCATTAAAAGTGACGCATGAAGGATTGGGTATCACTGATAAAGAATTCGATATTGTGGTCAATCATCTGGCCGATATAATCAATGAGTTCAAAATTCCTGCGCGAGAGCAACAAGAGCTCATGACCAAGGTTGGCCAACTCCGAGCGTATATTGTTGAACGAAAGGAATAAAAACCATTCTATTGATTCCTTGTCAGTGAAAGATAAAAGGGGGCTAGGGGGATTTCCCAACCCTCTTTTCCTCTGAATACCCCGCTGCTTGCGCTGGGGATCTTTATTGCAAAACCTTGCGCCTTTCACATACTCCTTGTGGGGCTACTCACTAAAAAATACCCCTGGGGTCACCATGATCCCAGGGGTTGAGGTGGGCGCGCCAAAATGCCATTAACGAAGTGGTGAATGGGTCACCTAATCATCGCCTGTGGTTTCCATGTCTGCGGTAGGATTGGCTAACACCGTGGTTTCCCCGATGCCCTCGTGAGCCATCGTGGCCACGGAAATGTCGAGGGCCATTATGTGTGTCATGCCTGTTGGAGTAGCCGTGTCCGGCATAATGATTGCGATGCCCATATTGGTGGTGGCCATGCCGGTAATGGTGGTATTGGGTAGGCCGATAATGATGGTGGTGGCCACCGAGGTGGAATAGTCCCAAATCCACATGAATGGAAACACCCGTGAGGTGAAGATAGGGAGAACGGGTTGTTGCGTTGCGTTGGTCTCCCGCCCACGCCGAAGTGAGTCCACCTACCGTGAGGAAAATAAGACTGGCAGCCAAGGCAACTCTTCCCAGGCCTCCCCGTGTTTTACGAGAGTTGGACGTGCGTCCTAATCGATCAGAGGTCGTCGCGTAAGTTTTCATCACACACCTCCTTTAGAAATATCTAACTTTCCACACATTAAAGACGTTCCATCTTTCATTCTTGCCCATGAGTTACGCTAACAATATTCAAAATACTTGTCAAATTGATTATCAAAAAGAAGTCTTTATGGTTATCAATGTGATTATTAATATAGTAAAAACAATGACTTGTACATTGCTAATTTTTTCGGTGTGTATTAGATTTCTCAAAAAGGGTAGAGGGCGGATGATAATATTGTTGTTGACGAACCGGAACGAGGCGCCAAGGTGAAAAAATATTCTGATAAAGAAATCGTGCAGTATATCGAAGCTGTGAACGAGGAGGCTGCCAAGGAATGGATTTCGACTTTTGCGAGAGAGCCGAAACTTCAGCAAAGCTATTATTGGACTCTGTTTACAGAGTTGTTTCGCCAACAGGCCAAAAAGATTCCCGTGACCATGAGTGATGCCGAAAAAATCATTCCGCAGCTTTCCGCTTCTCAAGCAAGACGAGCCATTCAAAACGCCAAAGATGCGAAGTACCTTGAAATTAAGGCCACTGGGGAACGGACCAAGTATGTCCTGCTTACCGCCAAAACCGAGGATGTTATCAGAAGGACGAGCTCAAAAGCTTTGCGAAGTCTAGAGGAAATATTTGATCGGTAATCTTTAAGTTAGAGCTGAGAATTGCAAGACATGACCTTTGTTATGCTTTACGCACGATTTTAGCTTTTTCCTCCTTTCTTACGTTTCTTATCAATTGAACCTTTCCTTTCTCGGGGAACTAGCTAGATACCTCAGGATGAGGCACAGGCCAGCAAATACCAGGTCTTCGAGTGGTGTCGCCCATGTGAGAGGACGAGCAAAGAAGACACCGAAGCAGCCGCAATTAGGGATGTGTAATCCTCGAAGCAGGGCAAGAACCATCCAACCTGCGTAGCCTACATTCATGATCGCTGCTATAGTGGCGCTGGTGTGGAGTCGGTGTCCCCAAAGGATCCAAACCCCCAGGCCCAATTCTAGCGTGGTGATAATCAGTGCGAGGGGAAAGAGGGTGCTATCGGGAAATGCTTGATAGGTACGAAGAACTTCAGCAAAGCCGGATACATCAAATGCTTTGGTGAATGCTGAGACAGCGAAAATCCCACCAATAAGGTATTGGAGTCCTCTGCGAATGAACAGAGGATTCATAGAAAATATCCAAGGTGCAGGTAGTCAGGACTCATAAATCGTAGGGGGGCCATATACGAAATCCTAAGAAATAACTAGGCTGACCATTCCTGGCTGAGACTTTCTTTTGTCCTGCAGAAGATAAAACTTTGCCTTCCCTATGGGATTGTTGAACATTTACACTCTCATCGCAAATAAATGCTCAAGGGGAGACAGACAGCATCTAGCTGGAGGGGAGGGATGTTCAAAAAAGCATGCCCTGAGTCTTTCCGAAGGGTCCGTCCAGCAAGGCCGCAGCCATTTTGACGCGCGGAGCGTACATGGAGTACGTGAGCACGGCAAAATGGCGAGAACGCCGCTGGCGGCTTTTTCAACATTCCCATGAGGATTTGAGCACGCGGCTGACGCCGCGCTCACGGAAAAGGACGGTTTTTAGAGGTGCCCTAAACTTTCCCACACACCGATGGGTTTCATGTCATAGGGCAGACCAGAAGGAAGTTCATGTATGAAGTCAAGACTTGCCATCCCAAGGAGATAGCAGAATTAGGTGTTATCGGATATCTTGAAAAAAGGCAGGAGCGAGGACAGGCAAGCGAAATTCAACACTGAGAATAATCAGAAACACGCGGGCGAGGCTGCGCCAGATGCCCATTTGGACGAACTTGCGGGAGTCGGTGATGACTGGTGGATCGAGCAGGATTGGCAACGTGTGCTTGAGGAGTTGTTCGCAGAATGCCACGTCTTCAAGTATTGGCTGGTTGGGGAATCCCCCGAGTTGCTGAAACAGACTCTGACGGACAAACAGCGCTTGATCGCCGTAAATAATTCTCGAATACCGACAACGGAAATTGTCCAGCCAGGACACAACGCGAAGGCGCCAATCGTCTCCTGAGAACTGATGGGAAAACCCACCGGCTTGAATGGACGAATCATCTTTCATCGTATTGAGGCGTTGAATGCCGTTCGCAGGTAGGATGGTGTCAGCATGCAGAAACAGTAACCAATCATCGGGTTGAGTCCCGTTCACGCCAGCATGTCGTGCCCCGGCATTCATCTGTGACGCGCGTCCTTTTGAGGCCGTTAATACCGTGATGCCGGGTATTCCCTGTGCAATGTCCTGAGTGCGGTCCGTGCTCCCTCCATCCACGACAATGATGTCATACTCTCCTTGCTGTCGAAGCAACGAGGTGAGCGTACTGTGCAAGACCTTTTCTTCGTTGTAGGTGGGAATGATAACCGAGAGCATTTTTTAGGGCTCGCGCAAGAAGGTTTTTCTGGCATTAGTATGGGTAAAAAGTATGGCTGATCGTCGCTTGCCGATGGTTCCAAGACTCTACCTCACCTAGCCTCTCCTTACAAAGGAGAGGATCGGAAGCAGAATCATTTCGAAAAAAATAACCGTCTGGGGACTATCCATGGAAAACCCGGAAGTTATTTTTGCCCAAACCCTTCGCCTCCCTAGGTGTAGAGCCACTTCGGAAGGAGTTGTCGTTGCGTGGCGAGGTATTCGTTTGGATCTTCATCAATGTCATCGAAGCGTGTTTGTAATGTTAGCACTAATGAGTTCGTCAATAGTAAATACGGCCCGGCCTTGTGCCGCAGCTCGCCATGGTCAGTCGTCCCATCTGTGATGGCTTGATCAAGGACTCGGGTTCCAAAGCCATGGTGGGCTTCTTCTTGGTGAAGCAATACCTTGCGAAGTCTTTGGAACGGCGCACCTCGCTTTTTCAGGCCTGCTTCCAGTTTAAGAAGGATGGCTTCTCCCAGACTTTCTAAAATCACTTGTTCTGCCACA
This sequence comes from Nitrospinota bacterium, assembly GCA_022561525.1. GTDB lineage: Bacteria > Nitrospirota > Nitrospiria > Nitrospirales > UBA8639 > Nitronereus. Next base: position 2,151 of record JADFRB010000016.1, on the reverse strand, counting down.
ATGGTTTCCAGGAAATCGTTTCGATCGAGCGCATCCAGGATCAATCTCTCGTATTCGGTCAGCGGTATAAATAGTTCGGCGTGCGTGTGGTGACGGGGATCAATCCACAAGGCTGCGTGATTAAACACTGTGGCGTGAAATGCTTCCTGTCGAGCCTGGTTCATAAGAAAGCGACGCATCTTTGGCGTTGGGGCTAACCTGGCTTGCGCGGCGGCGCAATGATGAGCCAGGCGCTCCCCCAATTCTAAAAACCGCAGCAGTTCGGCTAAGGGGCGGCGTTTGTCAGGGCGAACCAGCATTAACTCTCTCCAATGGGTTGAGGTGCGTTGGGGTGATTGCAGCTTGAATCGGGTGGCGAAGCACCGAGCCGATTACCCGGCTGCACAGCATGTTGCACGATGATTGGTCAGAGCAGGTGCGGATACGATTGGTATCAAAACGGGACAGAATCTGAGGGAGCGATTGTTCGAGAAGATTGCCTGCATGCTTGAGCGCGAGACAGGGTGCCACATTGCCGGAGGCATCAATCGCAATGCTGTATTTTCCGGCATCGCAGGGCGCTAAAGATTTACCGCTTAACCATGTGATGTTATCCCGCAGGTATTGCCGAAAGTAGCCCGAGGGGACTAGGTCTGATTCAACCACCTGCTCAAAAACTTTACGGGCCACTGTTCGTTCGTACTGTAACGTCAGATCAACTTTTCCGTAACGTTCGATATTCCAGTGGTACGCCCCGATGACTGGAATACATCCGTGTGCCCGTGCAAACCGAGCGACATCAAGTACATCGTGCCTATTCTGTTGGCTCACAATGCAGGTGAGGTACTTGGGGTGTGGATAGTTCTGTAAGAGTTCAATTCCATTTAACACCTCCGGTAATTGGTCTCTTCCTCGAATGCGTTGATAGCGCTCGCGGTGTAGGGTGTCTAGGCTGATGGAAATGTTCACCTTCAGTGGCTCCAATCGGTCAATCAGCGATTCCGTGAATTTGGTCCCATTTGTGATGAGTGTCAGGTGGAATCCTATGCTTGCCAAGTCCTCAAGAATCTCCGGAAGGTCGCGACGAACGAGCGGCTCACCACCTTGCACAAAAACAAAGCGAAGCCCTTCTTGATACAGATGGCGAAATACTCGTCGAATTTCGTCACGCGTCATTTCATAACGGCCTTGATTCAAGGGCAGGTCACAGTAGCCACAGGCAGAATTGCATCGGAGGCACACTTCCAAGATGGCCAAGAGGGGGCGGCCAGCCAATACGTTTGTCAAGGGTCTTGTGATTTGATTGATCAAGTGCATGAGTGGTCTTGAAATGGAAAGTGTCCCAACCTTCGACTAGGATCTTTCTAAACCCTCGCCCCTGAGGGGAGAGGGAAGGGTGAGGGGTTCGCTTATGAAGAAATTAACATACTATTACGAAGAAGGCGTGATCTCAATGTGTTGAATGATACCTGTATGAAACACCATCTGGAATAATTGTGAAATGTGCTCTTGCGAAAAATTTGGATGCGCTTCAGTTGCGGAATGGAGAGCCGTTTCGATTGACTGTCCTTCACCAAGTGCGTTGAGAACGGAAAATTCAGCTTCTCCAACTTCGTTGATGTAGATTTGTCGGTCCTTTTTGTATAAGAGAAGACACTGCGGATGATCCCATTCCACTGGAGGTTTTCCTTCATGAGCCGTCCCCCGAAGTTTCCAGAGATCGTAAATGGCATATCGCGAGGAAAAAAGGCGAACCGCATGGCCGAATCGAAACCGAATGGTCGCGTCTTCGGTTAATGACTGAATTCGATCAGGAGCGACCGACTCGTGTTGTCCCGTGTGGAACAGTTCTTTAAAGAGCCATTCATACCGCGCAAGATCACCCAAAAAAGGAAGGTCGGGGAACGGAGACACCTCATCCAGAAACTCCGGGAATTCTTTTCCGTATTTGGATAAATTGTATGTCGTCGAAGGTCGTGCTTGAATAAAATGTTTCGTGAGGGCAAAGAAATCTTCATCCCCGCACACCCACCACACAGCCTCGAAGGTTTCGCCTAATGCCTCGGTTAATCGAACGGTGACACCATGGGCATAGACACCGATAGCATCCGAACCGGTCAACGTTCCCCCTGGCGTCAAGGTATCGAGCAAGCGAGGATAGCTCTCGCTCTG
>JADFRB010000369.1 GCA_022561525.1 Nitrospinota bacterium | reverse complement strand
CCAAGATGGCCCGAAGATTGGATGCGAGATTGTTCAAGTTATTTTCTCGCAGGTCCTTAGAGTAATTCGGAAGTTTGGCTAGCGTAAACCTGAATAGGCTAGAAGGCTGTGCATTGAGCACGAAATGAGATCAAAAAAGGAAGACAACTCGTAAACTCAGATAAAGTTTCATTGACTTCCTGCAGATCTCTAGATGAGGAGGTAGATGAAGTTCATCGAATTAATACCAACATGGCTTTTCACCCAGCAACACGGGAAGACTTACGAATTGGCTTGTATATCAAGTTAGTCGGGAATTGGTTTGCCCATCCCTTTTCTAAGAGTAGCTTCAAAATTAAAGATGAAAAGGACCTGGCCACCCTCCATGCCCTTCGCAACTACAAAATTCTGTATGATCCAGAACGGTCCGATCCTTTGCCATCTTCAGAAATGGAAAATGACAGCTGCGAAGATGTACAAACATCTCTTGATCCATCATCGCCTCCAATTGAAGAAAATCACCAAAAGGAAATTTCTCCTTATATCAATAGCCCGGAAAAGCGCCAAGCCAACCAGGCAAGACTAGAGAAACTCAAGGAGGCTGAAAAAGAATACCAAGAAGTTCTCAAGCAAAATAAAGAAAGTATTCACGAGGTAAAAGCAGGGTATGCGAAAGGGGTCAGAAAGGCCGAAAATTTGGTTAATACACTCGGGGAGATTCTGGATCAAAATGGGGCCTTAGTGAGCCTCATGAATTTCATCGGCAACAAGGAAACTAGCGACGATTTTAACTACCATTCTCTGAATGTGTGTATGTTATCTATGGTGCTTGGGCAAGGCTTGGATTTACCTCAAGACGTTAGGCATCGTGGCACTCTTTCATGATATTGGCGAACTAGAGGGAGGAGGAAGGTTCATCAAAAAAGAGTCTAAGATGAACAAACACGAACAACAGGTTCTACGTAACCACCCCAAAAATGGAAGAAAAATGATTGAGGGATTTGGGTTTCCAAAACCCAGCCTAGAAATTATCACGCAACATCATGAACGGTTAAATGGAACTGGATTCCCCGAGGGGCTCACAGAAGCTTCCATTCACTTACTTTCCAAAATTGTCATGGTGGCGGATGCGTATGATGAACTGTGTAATAACCCCCAATTTGAACAAAGCCTGACCCCTTATGAAGCCATCAGCAGAATCTATGCCAAGCGCCAGGATGAATTTTGGGAGGAAGCGGTTTTAGCCCTTATTCAAAATCTCGGTGTGTATCCCCCCAGTTCATTAGTAGAAATGTCTGACGGTTCCTTTGGAATGGTCACCTGCATTAACCTTCTTGATCGTATGCGTCCAAACCTCATGCTCTATAATTCTGATATTCCCAGAGAGGAAGCCATCATTGTGGACCTTCAACAGGAACCCACTCTGACCATTAAACAAAGCCTGCGCCCCAAGGATGTCCCAAGGAATGTCTGGAAGTACCTAAATCCTCGGGGAATGATCAGCTACTTTGCCTATAATCCTGAGCCAACGCAGACCACCGAGCCTCAAGAGTCCCAAACCACTCAACCTTCCTCAGTACAAGTTTAGATTAACATTCGGATTCGATTATTAAGAGAGAAATTAGAGTCAGACTCGAATTAGTCTGGGAGTTTGGTTGAAAGCCTTCAGAGGTTCTCTTTAAATCGGGCATCCAGAAACCTCTTTTCGTATTCGCTGTATGCTCCGGCTCGCACACACCATAAGGCCATCGGACTTCTCCCCCTTCAATATTTAGGTTTCAATTGAAATACACTTCCCAGTCTTCCAACATTTCACATCATTCACCCTAAAAATGGCAGTGACATAGCCGCGCTCCCGTTCATGCTTCGAGAGCCTTAGCACGAACGGGGTGCCCGGATCTTTTTCGAGCGCTGGCAGGACAGCCTGAGGTGGCAACGATTGGAGCCGTATCGCAAGTTTGCGGCGTTGATTGACTCCCACTGGGAGGGCATTGCGTCCTATTGTCGTCCAGGGAACAGAGTCAGTCTTGGATTGGTCGAAGGGATCAATAACAAAATCCGGGTGCTCCAACGGCGGGCCTATGGCTATCGGGACGAGGAATTTCTCAAGCTGAAAATCATTGCCGCATTTCTTCCGTCACCGACCACAAGCGGCCGTTCGGGTGAATCATTTCAACCCCAACCTAGCTGCTGCATGCTGATGGCGTCATTCCATATTTTTGTCATGTGCTTGATGCGTTCACCATCAAAAACCATATGGTAAACGTAGTCAGCAGCAATTTTCTTTCCCGTCGGAGGTACTGGCCCGCCTGGTCCAGTTTGCGTGCCATGAAAAATCGCAAACGCTGTTACAGATCTATCGGCTTCATCGGCGGCGAAGAACTTCAACTCATAGTGTCCATCTGGAACCGGCGTAAAAAGGTTCTTCATCCACTCGCAGTAACCTTCTAGAGTGGATATATCAGATAAGGCATTTGTTTGTGAGGAAAATGTCGCGTCGGGATTACAG
>JADFRB010000368.1 GCA_022561525.1 Nitrospinota bacterium | reverse complement strand
GGCCTCCTACCCATTCAACGATCATGGAAAATCCATGACCTTGGGGGAAACCCACGGCCACGTGAAACTGCTTTGCGAACCGAAAAGGGGCGAACTTTTAGGGGCCCACATCGTCGGGCCGGAAGCCGCGGAGCTTATCCACGAACTCATCGCCGTCATGTATTACCACGGCACCGCACACGACTTGGTTCAAATGCCCCATTACCACCCGACCTTGGCAGAAATCGTGACCTACCCGGCTGAGGAGTTGGCCCAGCAGATCCAAACACCCACTTCTTCTTATTAAGGGGAGCACTTTTTTGGAAGCATGGCCGATTGCCATTTTTCCCTCACACCGTTGCCTCTCCTCTTTTAAACCCGGATGCAGCAGTAGAATTTGGGACGGCTGAACACGTGAAAGATACCTGTCTTTATCAAAGCCATACTCCCTCGCCCCCATGATGGGGGAGAGGGGTGGGGTGGGGTGAGGAGGAGGCACGAAAACAGACAGAGAGCCACCATGCTCACCCCACTGAATACGCACCAGTCAAAACTCCAATCCGCTTTCTCTTTTGCACATCTTGAGCAGGGATTGGAAGCTGAAGGGTTCCAACTGCTGAATCCGGGTTAAAAAGAGGGGCCGGGGGAGTACAACTCCCCTCTTTACCAAAGAGGGGTTGGGGGAGATTTTTGGCCCTACACCCTGCGCGTAGACCTTCGGGACGCTGGGTAGGGAAAATCCCTCTGAGTCCCCCCCTTTGCCAAAGGGGGAGAAAAGAGAAACAAGGTGGCAACCAATCTGGCATGAAGAAAACCAACACCCTGAAGGTAATCGATAAAGTACCCTGAGAAGTATGTCCATTCACATCCACAATTCTTCGTCTTTTTCTAAGCATTCTGCCTATTTTTTTGACCTGTCCTGAATTCTTCCGCTTTGGTCTAAATTGTTTGGGTTTGCTATGTGACTGTTTTTGCATAGCTTTCTTCGCCATTTTCCCCAGGCTACTTTTTGATCCCTCCCTGACCGTCAGGATTTTTTCATTTTTGCATTCTTGTCATAAGTCATTGAACGTATTAAGAAAATATTGCTTGACGACGGCTCTTACACACAATGGCGTCGAGAATTTTTACAATTTTGATGAAACCCCTCTTGGTAAACCAAGACGTTCTATCCCCACTGCCTGCCAAAAACACCTGTAAATTCAATCAGTTCGCACTATCGCTCATACCAAAAGTCCTCTTTTCCCAGTTGGCATTAATTTCGCTACTGGTTTCCTTATTGGTTCAGGCTTTCCTGAGACATGCCCTGGCGCCCTCAATTCGGATTTCTATCATGCCAAGGAAAGAGAATATTTAATGAAACCCAGAACATACGGGAGAACACTCCTGACCGCCGTACCCTTAAGCATCATGTTGGCATGGGTTCCGTGGAACTTTGCTCACGCAACCAGCATATTTATTAATGAAATTCATTATGACAACATCGGCGCGGACACCGGTGAAGCCATCGAAATCGCTGGTCCTGCAGGAACGAATTTAAGTGGATGGTCCCTTGCGCTTTATAATGGGAATCCTACCCAGTTAAAAGTGTATAGCACCATATCGTTGTCTGGAATTATTCCCGATCAACAAAATGGTTTTGGAACCCTTTCCTTTTTTAAATCTGGCATTCAGAATGGGGATCCAGGTGGAGATGGAATCGCCCTTGTAGATGCTTTTACCAACGTGGTGCAATTCCTCAGTTACGAGGGTTCGTTTTCTGTTACCAGTGGGCCAGCGGCTGGATTAACCAGCACCGACATTGGTGTATCAGAATCTAACAGCAGCACTCCCGAAGGGAATTCTCTTCAGTTAACAGGCACGGGGAACGTCTTTGCTGACTTTTCATGGGCCTCGTCGTCGATGGCCAATACCTTCGGCAGTGTCAATTCCGGACAGACATTTCAGCCTGTCCCGGAACCGTCCACCCTTCTTTTGTTAGGCACCGGCATGTTGGTTTTATGGAGCTGGCATAGAAGAGGGACTCACCTCGGGTCGGTCTGAACCATTCTTTGAGGTGTTGCAGCATAGCTTGTGGAACGTGACGATTGAAGCACCATTTACATTTCTTAAGAAACAAATCGAAATGCTGTTGGGGAATCCCATTGTATTTGCGTAAGTGGCGTTTCGCCTGATTCCAATAGTTCTCAATGCCATTGAGATGAGTCTGGGCTTTGACAAACCGGTCGGAATGATTGATCCGGAAATGCCCGAAAGCAGAAACAACCATTGATGGCCTAGGAACACATCAATTCAATCCACCAACCACCCCCTTCCAGAACCAATGACCCTTTTACTCATTGAGTCCGGCCTCCAGGGTTTGAGTGCCTGGAAGAGAATAAAACGCCATGGCTCCACCTCTAACCACAGGAACGGCTTTGGATCTTTCCATGGAAACTCCGGCAAAAGGGACCTGAGTCATTCTCAATCTCACACTCGAGATACTCTCTCTTGCTGGCAAAAGGGGCAGGTTTCTCC
>JADFRB010000367.1 GCA_022561525.1 Nitrospinota bacterium | reverse complement strand
CATAAAATAATTCCTCTCACCGCCTCATCATCATGATCCACCGCCAAATATTCAACAACCCACCGAGAGAAGCCGCGACATAGGTTAAGGCCGCTGCCGTTAAAATTTTCCGTGCCCCCTCCATATCTGTCGGAGAAATATAATGCCCTTGTTCCAACACCGGGAGGGCTCGGCGAAAGCTGGCATCCCATTCAACCGGCAGTGTGACAAGATGCACCAACGCACCAATCGACATGACCGCAAGGCCAGCCATAAAAACCAGCAACCCACCAGCTGGAGACCGGGTGAGCCCCGCCATAATTGGAATCCCCATCATCACAAAGGAACCAATTTTCTCCGCCCCCTGCGCCACCCGAATAAGTTTCGTGCGTTCATGAAGTGGCTTGTACCCTGTTTTATCTTGGATCGCATGCCCGACTTCATGGGCCGCGACCGTGACTGCGGTCAGCGACTTGCCATTATAATTATCCGGCGTGAGACGAACGACTTTTTCTTGGGGGTCATAGTGATCCCCAAGCTGCGTGGTTTCCACCTGTACATCCTGCATCTCAAACCGATCGAGCAGATGCCGAGCCAGCTCACCACCAGTTCCGGAATACTCTTCCCGATGCCCTCGATATTTTTTAAAGACATATTTGGTCCACAACTGCGGACCAATGAGAATGGCCAGGACGATGATTAAAAGAAGGATGCCTCGAATCATGTGAGAAAAGATAGGTGAACGTTACGAAGAACAACTCACGACCAAACGTTTGCCCCAATCCGGTGGCGGGACAGCATAGTCGTTCATCTCGGGTTGGTCATCGAAGGGGTGGCGAAGGAGTTCTAACAGGCGATCAATTTCGGAATAGTCTTGTTGTTCAGTTGCCCGTTGAATGGCGACCTGAACGAGATAGTTTCGTAAAATATATTTTGGATTGCATTTGTCCATACGAATTTTGCGATCCGCATCTACACTGTGTTCGGCTTTGAGTCTAGCTTGGTAACGTTCGGCCCACCAGTCGAATCCTTCACGATCGAGGAATTGATCTCGAATCTCTGAATTGGCCGTAGGATCATCCTGGGTAAAATTCCCAAGGGCTCTGAAGAAATTCGTGAAGTCCACGTGATTGCTGTGCATCTGCGCGAATAGATCTCTTCTGAGTTTGTCATCGCCCTCGTGCGTTTCTTGTAATCCCAGTTTAGCCTGCATCAAGTCTGCGTAGGTCTTGAGCATGGTTTCTTCATAAATTTCTGGGGCACCAAGAACATCCGCTTCTTCCAATAGAGGGGAAAGTGCCTGCGCGAGAGCGCGAATATTCCAATAGCCAACGTCCGGCTGGTTTTGAAACGAGTACCGTCCTTGATTATCAGAATGATTCGGGACAAAGGCCGGATTAAAATCATCCATGAACCCATAGGGCCCATAGTCTAAGGTCAAACCTAGGATCGACATGTTGTCGGTATTCATCACGCCATGAGCCCAACCCACGGCTTGCCAATGTGCAATCATGACGCCTGTTCGCCGCGCGACCTCAGCTAAGAAACGGGCGTATGTGTCAGAGCCGTTAATCAAATGAGGGAAATGTTCGGCGATGACATAATCGGCCAACGTTTTGAGATGCTCATGTTGCTTCCGGTAAAAGAACACTTCAAAGGACCCAAACCGCACATGCGTCGGCGCCATCCGAATGAGCATCGCCCCCTCTTCGGGGCGTTCTCGTAACACGCCTTCATTTCCGCCAATGATGCAGAGCGATCGCGTGGTGGGTATCTCTAATCCATGAATGGCCTCCCCACATAAATATTCACGGACTGTGGAACGCAGGACCGCACGACCATCGCCATCGCGTGAAAACCTGGTCACCCCTGCCCCCTTTAACTGCAGATCCCATTTCTCGCCTCGGCTATTGCGTACTTCACCCAAAAGAATAGCACGACCATCCCCAAGCTGTGGCACATAATGTCCAAACTGATGGCCCGAATAGAGCATAGCAATAGGATCACTACCCGGCAGGAGGAGTTTCCCGCCAAACGCCTCATGAAACTCCGAGCGCTTGGCCTCGTCCGGATCCAGATCAATCAATTCCGCGGCAGGTGGGTTAAAACTGACTAAATGTGTTTTCTCAAACGCCGTTGGCATGACCCGTTCAAAAAAAACCTCTGGCAAGCGGGTATAGGTGTTGTCAAAGTTCAAATGTTCGAGGTTCTTCATAAGTCCATTATCTTCCACGATAGAGCCAGCCGCAAGTGAAGGAGTTAACAGCCTCACCCTAGGCTTCACAAAAATTCAGGGCCTGTTGAATATTTCACTCCAATAGCAAATAGAAGTTCCAGATGAGCCACGCATCGTCAAAGGGAGGGGATGTTCAAAAAAGCATGCCCTGAGTCTTTCCGAAGGGTCTATCCAGCAAGGCCGCAGCTATTTTGACGAGCGGAGCGTACTCATAGTACGTGAGCACGGCAAAATGGCGACCTGCCTGCGCGAAACCGCTCCGGCAGGCAAGGAACGCTCTGGCTTGTCAGC
>JADFRB010000366.1 GCA_022561525.1 Nitrospinota bacterium | reverse complement strand
GGCATACAAGAGTCGCTAAAATAAAACCAACAACACGAAAGACCGAACCCGCGCGTGGTCGATGAACTCCGGCATGAAATTTTGGCCAACAACAAACTTGTTTTTTGGTCATGGGAACCACATATACATAAATGCAGGAGTCCCGCCCAAAATAGTGGCCAGGGAAACAGGATCCAATTTAGGGATCATCCAGCCAGAATTGCCGCCAGTTCCCAACCATTGCGAATAGATATTCGGATGGTAGCCACTCGCTCGTTGGTACATGATCACTGTAGCTTCTGAAAGACCTGCCTGTCGTTTCGCTAAATCAATGGCATCATCGAGATACCCTATTTCATCGATAAGACCGGCTTTCTTGGCTTGTGGAGCCGAGTAAATGCGACCATCTGCGAGTTGCCGAATTTTTTCTTTTGTCAGGTTGGGCCGCCCCTTTTCAATGACATCAAGGAATCGTTGGTAAAACGAATCAATCACACTTTGAAAAATAGCCCGGTCTTTGGCTGTCATTTTCCGAAATGGTGACCCCATATCTTTGTGTTTGCCTGACGTAATGGCAGTCGCGGTGATGCCAATTTTTTCCATGAGCCCCGAACCATTGATGGTCAGCATAATGACACCGAGACTGCCCGTCACGGCTGAAGGGTGCGCGACGATCCGATCACTGGCTACCGCCAGGTAATACCCCCCTGATGTCCCCAGATCCATGATGCAGGCTACCACCGGAATGTTGCGTTCTTTTTTAAACTCTTGAACCTCGTGATACAGGATATCGGATGCCGTCACCGTTCCGCCAGGGCTGTTAATCCGAAGGACGATTCCTTTAACTTTGTTATCTTCGGCGGCTTTGGTGAGCTCTTCTTTAAAACGAGTGGGAAGGCTTGGACGATTGAACAATCTGTCAAGCAGGTCGGTGGGCCGAGCAGATGTCAGCAGACCCGAGACATCGATGATGAGAATTTTGTCTTTCCCCTTTCCGGACACCTCGGTTTCTTCAAGCGGACCGGTTTTGGGAAACAACCCCTGAGACACACAACCACTGGCCGTCATGGCCAGACTGATGATGAAAAAAATGATCATTCGGTTACCCACGGTGCTGCTCCATCATAGCGGTGAATTGGTTGAACAAATACGACGAATCATGAGGACCCGGAGAGGCTTCAGGATGATATTGCACCGAGAGCACTGGAGCGTTACATCCGCCGAAACCTTCCAAACAATCATCATTTAAGCTGATATGCGTAGGGGTAAATGGTCCCCATTTCGTTTCAAAAATTGGTTTTCCCTCATTCGAGCGATCAGCGGTTTCCGGCATGGTCACGGCAAAATTATGATTTTGTGAAGTGATCTCAACCTTCCTCGATCGTAAATCCATCACCGGATGATTCGCACCATGATGGCCAAACTTCAATTTGTATGTGGAAAGCCCAAGAGATAGCCCCAAGATTTGATGACCAAGACAAATACCCAAGGTCGGTTTCCAGCCCAACAAATTTTGAACATGCGGAACTGCGTACGAGGCGCCTCGCGGATCACCTGGTCCATTCGACAACACCAGGCCATCAGGATTCATCTCACGAACGGTTTGTGCCGACGTTGAAGCCGGAACCACGGTCACCTCGCACCCATAATCCACGAGGCGTCGCAAAATAGTGAGCTTCACTCCAAAGTCATAGACGACCACATGGTATTTTTTTGAATGCGAATTCTTTCCATTGGTTTGAACTGACCCGTTGGGAGGGGTCCACTCCTCCGAACCTTCCTGCCACGTATAGGAAGCCGAACAGGTGACCTCGGAAACCAGATCTCGACCCACCGTGCCAGGGACAGCTTGGGCTTTTTTGACCAACGAGTCCCGGTCCAAATCGACATGAGAAATCACGCCGGATTGCGATCCCTGATCGCGAAGGTGCCTCGTCAGATACCGTGTATCAATCCCTTCGATTCCCACGACCCCCTGTTTCTGTAGATATTCATGTAACGATTGGTACGAGCGCCAATTACTTGGCCGCCGGCTGGCTTCGTTGACGATGAATCCTTCGGCCCATGTCCGTCTAGACTCCTCATCCTGCCGAGCCACTCCGTAATTACCAATGTGCGAGCAGGTCATGACCACGAATTGGCCTTTATACGACGGGTCCGTGAGGATTTCCTGGTACCCGGTCATCGCGGTATTAAAGACCACTTCTCCCGAGGCCTCGCCAGTGCGTCCTAAGGCACGTCCTTCAAATATTGTTCCGTCGGCTAAGGCTAAAATCGCCGTACTCATAACACCTTTAAAAAATTGTTAGAAATTTAAAAATTCTCATCATCCTGACCATCTCTGGATTCCTCAATGGGACATCCAGCGGCAAGAGGGAATGGTCAAAAAGGTGTGTCCAGTCCTGTCCTGAGTCTATCGAAGGAAAGGCCGCAGGGGCTCCCAGCCTTCGTAGCCACTTCGGCGGAGTAGGCTTGGCGCGCGGAGCGTACGGCAGTACGTGAGCACGACAAAGGTCCGAGAACACCGCTGGCACACTTTTTCAGCAT
>JADFRB010000365.1 GCA_022561525.1 Nitrospinota bacterium | reverse complement strand
GCTTTAATTGCTAATGAAGTGAAATATTCAACAGTCCCCTTCTGTATTCGTGGGTATAAGGATTTGATATTTCCTTCAATTCTTGACAGCCAAACGACCTCGTCGTATACCTTCTCCTTCCACACATCCATTCCCAAAATTGGGTCCATGAAATACTCGCATTCGGAGGTAACACCATGAACAAAATGACACGGCTACCCATCGTCTTGTGTAGTTTTATAATTGCAGTAGGATTAAATGGATGTGCTTCACTGAGTCAAGAAACTGATTCGGTCTTTTCCTATTCCTCCATTCCCATTGCCCAAGGCTCAGCAACAACCGGAGAAGGATCAAGCATTCAATTTCAAGGGTCCGCTCTGGCATTGTCCGGTCAAGGGATTGCCACGGGCGACTCACTTCGATCGGTCAATGTTGCGAAAGGAGATTTATCACTCTTGGACATTGCTTCAACCAAGGGCACAGTGCGAATCATCAGCGTGGTGCCGTCGCTTGACACCAAAGTCTGCGAACAACAAACGCATTACCTCAGCGAAAAGAATCGCGGCCTCGATGCGCAAGTCGATCTGTACACGATCAGCGTGGACACGCCGTTTGCCCAAGATCGTTTTGCCAAAGACGCCAAGATCAACAATGTCACGTTTCTTTCCGATTATCGGGGCGGAGATTTTGGTCGAACCTATGGCCTGTTATTAGAAGGTCCGCATGTGCTGGCTCGCGCGATCATGGTGGTTGATCAAAACAATGTCATTCAATATCTGCAAATCACACCCGACCTCGCGACTATGCCCGATATGGACGCGGCATTTGAGGCTGCGCGAAAGCTGTTGTAACCAAAAAAATCAGTCGAAATTTCCACACCTCATAATATGGAGTCATCTTGTGAGCTTCACGGATCACATGCGAACGTTAGCAAAGCCCATCTGGGATGCCCAATTGCAGCACCCCTTTGTGAAGGCCTTGGGCAAGGGGACCCTGCCGACCCGGAAGTTTCAATATTATATTCTTCAGGATGCCCGCTACTTGGAAGAACTTGCTCGCGTGTTTGCTCTGGGAGCGCACCGGGCACACGATCCCGACACCGCCCTTCATTTTGCTAAACTGGTCGAAGAAACAATTGTGGTTGAACGCGGGCTGCATGAAACCTACGGCAAACAGTGGAAGCTCACTGCCAAGGATATGCGCAACACTCCGCTGTCTCCCACCAATTATGCTTACTGTCGCCACATGCGCAGTGTGGCTCAAACTGGCACATTGGCGGAACTGACTGTGGTAGCTCTGCCCTGTGCGTGGGTGTACTGCGTGGTGGGACAACACTTATTGCGAAAGGGAGAGCCTTCTCCCAAACATCCCTATCGGGACTGGCTACTGCTGTATGGGTCCCCCGAGTTTGCAGAGGTCACCCGTTGGATGCGAGCCCTTGTCGATCGTGAAGCCAAATCCGCTGGAAAAGCCGAAAAGGATCGACTGATCGAAACCTTTCTGATCAGTTCCCGCTATGAATGGATGTTTTGGGACATGGCCTGGCGGGAAGAACGATGGCCGGTGTAACGCGGTGAAAAGATCTCGTCTGGGAATGTTGAAAAAAGCCGCCAGCGGCGTTCTCGCCATTTTGCCGTGCTCACGTACTATGAGTACGCTCCGCGCGTCAAAATGGCTGCGGCCTTGCTGGACGGACTTTTTTGAACATTCCCTCCCCCTGATACAAGTAGGCCTACCTGGAGCATCTATGGGTCATGGACCTCAAATATTCAACAGACCCCGTCCACATTTTCTGGTTCCACGCATTGGTAAGAACTGTCGTTTTCTGGGCTTCGACCAACACGGCGCGACGTATTTAATGATGATGTTTATCATTGTCCTCCTGAGCATCACGCTGATAGCGGTCACTCAACATTGGTCAGTGGTCATGAAACGTGACCGGGAGGCTGAATTGGCTTTTCGCGGTAATCGGATCAAAGAAGCCATCGAACGCTATGTCGCTGATTATGAAGTGCAAAAAGCCACCAGGTCTAACCGATATCCCCTCAAGTTGGAAGATTTGACCAAACGGCCAAAGCGTTATCTCCAGGCGGTCTACAAAGACCCCATCACCGGGGAAGATTTTGCCCTCATCAAAGTGGGAAAAGACATTCGCGGCGTTCGCAGTCCCAGCATGGATACCCCAATGGATCTGGTGACCTTCCAAGGGGCCTCAACCTATAACAGTATTCGTTTCGAAGCATCCATCGCCGGCTGCGGGAGCAACCCTGCTAACCCCGCTGTCCCAATCAATTGCCGGCAACCTACTTCTTCGGGGGAACCAGAAGATAAGGAAGAATGATGATGACGGGCCCGAATCATGCGGCCCTAACTCGAAAGATCTAACCCCTATTCGATAGGCCTTTCCCCTGCACAACCCCAGTAATGCCTTGTCCTATTGTGTGCAAGCTCCCCCGACGTTGACCCGATGACGGTAAGGGTTCGCGCAAGAATAACTTCCCCTGTTTGGGCGTCGATCCATCCCGTCTGGCGGCGTTGCTCGTCCTTTCCATACAGGAGTATGCGCAGTCCTCGCGCCT
>JADFRB010000015.1 GCA_022561525.1 Nitrospinota bacterium | reverse complement strand
GCTCGGGCGACAGCACGCATCTTTTCATTGGCGCAGCGCTCGGAGCCTTGATAAGCGGGATTATCATTGCCGTCCAGCAATCGCTTCAACGTGTTCCTTCGGTGATGGCAATTGGTGCTGGGGTGGGATTCAGCATCGGGGTTGTGCTGGCTGGAGTGCTCATTTTCTCGGCTGGTCAGATTTTTCCCCAGCCCACGCTCGTGACACAATTTGGAACCATGGCGGTCTTGATTGTCCTGCCGTATCTTGGTCTCATTGTGGGCCTGCGGCTAGGGGAATCGAGTGACTGGAAAATTGGTACAAAAGAGGAACAGGCGTCTAACAGCGCCGCGGTTCCAAAGTTATTGGACACGAGTGTGATCATTGATGGGCGGATCGCCGATATCTGTGAAACCGGGTTTATTGAAGGCAAATTTATTATTCCTCAATTTATTCTCCAAGAGTTACAACATATCTCGGACTCGTCTGATGGGTTAAAACGTGCTCGTGGTCGACGAGGTCTCGATATTCTAAATCACATTCAGAAGAAAATCGATATTGACGTGACCATTGTTGAAGAAGATTTCCCGCATATCAAAGAGGTCGATGCGAAGCTTGTTGAATTGGGCAAGAAGCTTGGGGCTAAGATTTTAACGAACGATTTGAATCTCAATAAAGTGGCCGAGTTGCAAGGCGTTCACGTGCTCAACATCAATGATTTGTCCAATGCACTGAAACCGGTGGTCTTGCCAGGTGAAACGATTCGAGTGTTTGTGTTAAAAGAGGGAAAAGAAACTGGACAAGGCGTGGCATATTTGGATGATGGAACGATGGTTGTTGTGGATAACGCGAAGCGATGTATCGGAAAAAATGTGGATGTCATTGTCACGAGCGTATTGCAGACGAGTGCTGGACGCATGATCTTTACTCGCGTGAAAGAAGAATCGGATCGAGACGTGTTGAGCTTCGCAGGTGGCTGATTGGATTGTGGCGGTTGTTCCTGCGGCGGGCCGTGGGGTCCGTATGGGTGCCGGTGTTCCAAAGCAGTTTCTCACCTTGGGCGGTGTTCCACTGCTCGTTCATTCTCTTCAAACTTTTGAGGCTGCTCACATCATTTCTGAAATCATACTCGTGGTGCCACAGGACGATTGTCAGTATTGCCGTGAAGACATTGTCCCGTCCTACGGTCTCAAGAAAGTGTCTCAGGTTATCGCAGGCGGGCCACGTCGACAGGATTCCGTATTAAATGGTGTACAGGCTGCCAACTCTGCAACGGACATTGTGGTGGTGCATGATGCGGTTCGGCCTTTCGTGACACTCAAGATGATTACTCAGGTTGTTGAAGCCACGCGAAATCACGGCGCGGCTATTGTGGCTATGCCAATGCGAGATACTGTCAAGCGTGTCAATGGCGAGGGGATAATCAAAGAGACGCTCAATCGAGAAGAATTATGGTTGGCCCAAACTCCCCAGGCTTTTCGGCGTGATGTGTTGCTCCGAGCCCATCAACAAGGCGAAGCCGATGGCGTTGATGCAACCGATGATGCGTTTTTAGTGGAACGATTAGGACTTACCGTGGCGATTGTCCAAGGCAGTTCCGATAATATCAAAGTCACGAGACCGGAAGATCTTCACATGGGCGAGGCTATTCTTACCTCGAAAACTCCAGAGACCTGTTCGTAACCCTCCGTGCGCTCTTTTCAGGCATGACCAATTTCCTGTATTCTTTTGGGTAACGTATTTTTCCCTTGGAAATGAGTTAACCCCTCACCCCCACCCCCAGCCTTCGCCGAAGCGGCTTCGCGCAGGCAGGTCTCCCCTCAGGGGCGAGGGAGTCAGATTTGAGATGTGCGAGTAGAAAGTTCCAGTACTGTAAATCATTATTCGATATCACGAATGAGAGGATAGTGCATGCGGATCGGGATTGGGTACGATATTCACCGACTGAAAGAAGGAAGGCCGCTAATATTAGGTGGCATTCACGTGCCACACACGCATGGGTTGGACGGTCATTCCGATGCCGATGCCTTGACTCATGCGGTCTGCGATGCGCTTCTAGGGGCAATGAACGAGGGCGACCTCGGACGCTATTATCCCAGCAGTGATCCCACGTGTAAGGATATGAATAGTCTTGATATGTTACAGGGTGTCACTGAAAAACTTGCTCAACGGGGGTTCCGTCTTGTTAATCTAGATACGGTGATCATTGCCCAAGCCCCGCGCCTGGGTTCCTATTTGGCCGATATGGCCAAACGACTGGCTGAGGTGCTTGCGGTTGATCCTGATTTGGTGAGCGTCAAAGTCAAAAGTGGGGATCACATTGGCGCGATCGGGAGGATGGAAGGCATTGCGGCTCAAGCCATTTGCCTTATTGAATCGAATCGTGCGCCGTCGTGAGTCCATGAAGGATTTGTATGAAAATGTTTAAAGACATTGGCCGAGACTTACGTGCCGTGTTCGAGCGGGACCCGGCTGCGCGAAGTCGTGTGGAAGTGATTCTGACCTACGCCGGTTTTCAGGCGTTGATGTTCCATCGGATAGCTCATCGATTATGGAGGATGAAATTGCGGCTGGTGGGACGATTGCTGGCGCAATTTTCTCGATGGATTACGGGTGTGGAAATTCATCCAGGGGCAATCATTGGCCATGGGTTTTTTATCGACCATGGTATGGGCGTGGTCATTGGTGAGACAACCGAAATCGGCGATTTCGTGACCTTGTTCCAAGGTGTCACGCTTGGTGGAACGGGAAAAGAAAAAGGCAAGCGGCATCCCACGTTGGGCAATCATGTGGTGGTGGGATCTGGCGCGAAAGTCCTCGGCAACATTCGGATTGGTGATTTTGTGAAAGTCGGAGCCAATTCGGTGGTGTTGCGATCCGTGCCATCGAACTCCACGGTCATCGGGATACCAGGGCGAATTATCAAAACCGTTGGGGACCGAGTCCCGGAAGAATCCATGGACCATGCCAACATTCCCGATCCCGTGGCTGAACGGTTTGAGGCCATGGAACGGGAAATTATTGAATTGCGGAAGAAATTAGAAAATCCTGAAACGTAATGATGTAAAAAAAATCCCTCTACAACGAAAAAGTATTGAATCAAGTCCTATTCAATCATATACTGCCATGAGATGGACTCGATGAAGTCCATGTCCTTTCGATTGCACACATCTTCATTTGAATCATTTGCCAATAACGTTCTTGGGTTTTCTCCAAAAGTTTCAACATTCCACAGGAGGGATTACTCGTGAGTGAAGGTTTCAGAATGACCAAGAGGGTTCAAGAAATCTTGAGTTACTACAATGGCGACGCGCCAGGAATTCGTGCGAATCTCGCCAGATTGCTGATGAGTGGCCGGTTAGGCGGGACAGGACGACTCGTCATTCTTCCAGTGGATCAAGGCTTTGAACATGGGCCGGCGAGAAGTTTTGCTCCAAACCCTCAGGGTTATAATCCCCACTACCATTTTGAATTGGGCATTGAGGCTGGCTGCAATGCGTACGCGGCCCCGTTAGGGTTTTTGGAAGCCGGTGCGGCGGAGTTTGCCGGACAAATTCCCCTTATCCTCAAGCTCAACAATAGTGATTCGTTGTATGGCGGGGATGATCCGAATCAAGCGGTGACGGGGAGTGTTGACGATGCACTTCGCTTAGGATGTTGCGCTGTAGGCTACACGATTTATCCCGGTTCGGCATATAGTCAAGAGATGTATGAAACGTTGGCGGAAATTGCTTTGGAAGCGAAGTCCGTTGGGTTGGCGGTGGTCGTGTGGTCTTATCCGCGTGGCGGAAATTTGAGCAAGGCCGGAGAAACTGCCATTGATGTGGTCTGTTATGGAGCTCAGATTGCCGCTCAATTAGGGGCGCATATCATCAAAGTGAAAGTGCCCACGGATCATATTGAACAAGCCGAAGCGAAAAAGGTCTATGACGCCGAGAAAATCCCAATCAGTACCCTAACTGACCGAATTCGTCATGTGGTGCAAAGTACGTTCGACGGTCGGAGAATCTTGATTTTCTCTGGTGGCGCGAAAGGAGAAGACAACAAGATCTTTGATGAAGCCCGGGCGATTCGCGATGGGGGAGGGTTCGGGTCGATTATCGGGCGGAATTCATTCCAACGATCAAAGCCGAAAGCTCTGGAATTTTTAAATACGGTGATGAAGATATACGCAGGGGAAGATTGAATAGTTGTTGGGGCTGTTGAATATTTCGCGTCAATTGCCAATACAGGCTCTGGATGAGCCAAGCATTGTCAAGGGGAGGGAATGTTCAAAAAAGCATGCCCTGAGTCTTTCCGAAGGGTCTATCCAGCAAGGCCGCAGCCCTTTTGACGCGCGGAGCGTACTCATAGTACGTGAGCACGGCAAAAGGGCGAGAACGCCGCTGGCGGCTTTTTTCAACATTCCCTTGTTGGAAAAGCTCATTCTTCCCAGAATTCAATATTGGTGAAGGCTGTCTCAGGCCTTCACCCTAGATCCCTCCTCCGTTCGATCAGTCTGCTCCTGTACCCTTCTTACGGATATAACCCCCGCAGATTGTGTGCTTGTGCCACTTGATCGATTCCGTTCATCAAGGCCGCCATTCGCATGGACGTGTTTTTTTCTTGAGAAAAGGCCAGCGTTCGTTGAAAGGCTCCCGTGATAATGTCATGTAAGCGTTCATGGATGTCAGCTTCTTTCCAGAAAAAATGTTGCCCATCTTGGACCCATTCGAAATAGGACACAATCACACCCCCGGCATTGGCAAGGATGTCGGGAATGATAAAGATATTGCGATCCTGCAACATCGCATCGGCTTCTAATGTCGTAGGTCCATTGGCGGCTTCTGTTAAGATTTGACATCGTACGTCCGCCGCGTTTTTGACGGTAATTTGTTCTGCCAAGGCTGCTGGTACCAGGACCGTACATTCCAAAGTCAGTAATTCTTCGTTTGTGACATGGTCACCAACGTTCATGTCTGAGAGCGGCATGCCATGGGTATGGTCACGAAGAATTGACTCGATAGGTAATCCCTGAGGGTTAAAGACCCCGCCTGAGACGTCGCTGATTCCTATGACTTTGGCGCCAGCATCCCTCATGATCCGAGCAGTGTGGGATCCGACGTTTCCAACTCCCTGGACGACGACGGTTGAATCTTCAAGACGAATGCCTCGATGTTGCAAGGCTTCCATTGTCACATTCACCACTCCACGTCCGGTGGCGTCTTCCCGTCCCAAACTGCCGCCGATGGCCAGTGGTTTTCCTGTGACGCAACCAGGCACAGCATAGCCCACCTGTTGACTGTAGGTATCCATGAACCATGCCATGACTTGTGGGTTGGTGCCGACGTCCGGTGCTGGAATATCATGATCCGGGCTAATCAAGGGAAAGATTTCCGCGGCATACCGGCGTGTCAGTCGTTCTAATTCCGAGAGGGACAACTCGTTCGGATTCACTCTGACACCGCCTTTGGCTCCGCCATACGGCAAACCCGCTATTGCCGTTTTCCAGGTCATCCACATGGCGAGTGCAGCGACCTCACCTAAATTTACGTCTTGGTGGTAGCGGATGCCTCCTTTAAATGGACCGCGTGCCGAATCATGTTGGACCCGATAGCCCATAAATACTTTGACCCTGCCGTCATCCATTAAGATGGGCAGACTGACCATGAGCGAGCGTTGGGGAGTTTTTAATCGTTCTCGATGTTTGTGATCCAAATTCATGGCGTCGGCGGCTTGGTCAAATTGAGCCCAGGCAAGATGCAGCGTTGGATGGTCTAGCTCTGGTATGATCATGGACGTGACCTTTTTCCCGGTGTTGATAGAAATGGTTTTGTGAAAAAGATGCTTCACTAAAATCTTACTCCTGAACTCATGGTATGTCACCATAAGAATAAGAATTGTGCCAAAATTTCCGATAAATAATGGGAGGAAGCCTTCTCCTTAGAAATGATCAACTTGTCAGTAAATGTGGCATTTACTGAACGACTGATGCCTTGTAAAATGAGAGAAAGGAGCCGATGCGTCGTGATAGGGAATTCACTGAAGAGAAGAGCGTTCGCGCTGTGTATTGCTTGGGTTTTGGGGATTGTTGTTGTCCCCACTGGCTTTGTAGTTCCAGGTAGCTCACACATATTGGTGTTAGATCGAGAGCCGTTTTATTCTCCTCCCACCTGGAGAGTACGGGTAGGACAAACAGTCCAGTGGCACAATCGATCGATGCAATCCCATACTATCACCCATGATGGCTGTGGTCAGCGTGTAGGATGCGCCTTTCATTCGGGTCACCTTCATCCAGGCAAACAGTTTGTGGTGCGTGATTTAGAACCAGGGACCTATCCGTACCATTGTAACCTTCATCCCTTTATGCGTGGGGTGATCGTGGTCGATCCGCCACCCAGTCGAAATTTCAATACAACCGAATTGTAACTTCCTATTTACCCTTCTTCTCCCTCGTATTCCACATTCAATAAATACAAACCATGAGGCGGTGCAGTTTTCCCGGCTGCACGCCGATCATGGGCCGCCAGAATGGCTTTCATATCTGCGGGAGATCGTGTTCCCTGTGCGACCTCTACAAGTGTACCCACAATGGCGCGGACCATTTGTTTGAGAAAGCGATCGGCTTTGAACGTGATGCGAATGATGGGTGGTTCTTCGTGAATGCGCAACGCATGCATATGGCAGGTGGGATTCTCATTGTCGGTGGACGACCCTTCAAACGAAGAAAAGTCGTGTTGGCCTATGAGAGCAGGGGCTGCCGCTTGAAGGGAAGTTAGGTCCAATGGTTTGGGAATGTGCCACATGCGGAGGCGATTGAGAACGGGACGTATCGGGTGATTCAGGATTCGGTACTCGTAGGTTTTTTGTGTTGCGCTATACCGTGCGTGGAAGGTCTCAGGCACTTGCTCAGTCCGGTGAACGCAGACATCTTTGGGGAGAACACCATTTAGCGAACGCGTCCATTCCTCAGGTGAGAGTGGTTTGTCAGAACGAAAACTGACAACCTGCCCAAGGGCATGCACTCCCGCATCGGTTCGACCTGCCGCGATTGTCGATGTGCCGGTTTGTGAAATTTGAAAAAGGGCCTCTTCCAGCGTACGTTGGACCGTAGGTTGGTCGGGTTGGTGTTGCCAGCCGGCATACGCTGTGCCGTCATATTCTATGGTGAGTTTATAGGTGGGCATAAGCATGCCTGTAAGGGCTGGTTAAACAATACCTGAGACAAAATCCCATCCCATCTTCGGGCCACCTTTGAACGCGCCTCAATCGAAAAATCCTCAACATAGCGGTGCTATGCCTCGGTTTTTTCTCAATCGTTACGTCCAAATCCAACCCAAACCTAAGCGCGATTTTGTCCCAGGTATTGTTTAACAGGCCCTAAGGGACAAGGCGTGCCGTGTCACACAGCCTGAATAGGGTACAGGATTAGGATAAGGTCGGGAAGGCGGTCTTGAAATACGATTGAATGCCTTTATACATGCCTTCGGCAAGCTTCCTTTGAAAGGCTTTGCTTCGCAACCGCTTTTCTTCTTCTGGATTGGAGACAAAGGCGACTTCAGCCAGAATGCTCGGCATGGTTGTAAATCGAAGGACATAGAAGGGAGCGGTCTTTACCCCATGATCTTTTACCGTATAGGAGGCTTTTAAGGTTTTAACGAGTGTTTTATTCGTGGTCCAGGCAAAGGTTTGCGACTGCTCGATTTTCTGATCGTTCAATTTATCGGCGATGATGAATTGCCAAGCGGGAGCGTTATCTTCCAATTTCATGCCATTTTCCCGCGCAGCCACTTCCAACGCACGAGGGTCACTGGCTTTGCCGAAGTGGTAGACTTCGAGCCCTTTGATTGTTTTTTGAGGATGGGAATTGACATGGATCGAAATAAAGATGTCGGCCTTTTTCTTATTGGCAAACGCGACCCGTTTTTCCAAATCGAGAAAGGTATCTTTGTTTCTGGTGAGGAACACTGTCGAGCCAAGTCGCTTTTGAATCAGGTCTTTGAGGTAGTAACCAATTTTTAGCGTGATGTGTTTTTCTTTTGTTCCCTTCTTGCCAATGGCTCCGGGATCCTTGCCGCCATGACCGGGATCGATCACCACAACCAAATCTTTAATATGTTTTGCGGTGAAAACAGGGGAGCGCGAGGGAAAAGGCTTCGAGGTCGCGGCAGCCTTACCTTTTGATGGTGATGCTGGTTTTGATGTCGGCGTGACCTGTTTGGCAATGGTCTTTTTCTTTAGGGGTGAAGTCGCTGCGGGTTTGAGCTTTTGGAGGATATTTTTTTTCTTGGCTTGTGGCGAGTCCGATAACCTTTTGGTCTTCACAGTGAGCGATGCGCTGGAAGGTGTGTTGTGTTGGTCCGCGAGTGATGGTGTTTTTCTCGTGGCGGTGACCTGTTTCTTTTTGGAATAAAATAAATCGACCACGACACGATTTGGGCGTCTGAGGGTTAGCACTGTATACTTGTGTAAGGCGGTGAGGTCGAGAGTGACCTTGACCGTCTGACCTGCTCCCTCTTTGATGGTAATGGATTTGGGAAATTCTCTACTTTGGATTTTTCGCAACGCGCGTGTGCTCAGTCGTGATTTGGCCAGCTCAATGGTCACCCGATTTCTTTTTGTATTCTTTAATTCTCTGAGGGTAGTGCGGGCAGGAAGATCCAACACCACTCGAGTATATTTTTTGTGGGTGTGATAGCGAACATTTTCGACCCGAAGTG
This sequence comes from Nitrospinota bacterium, assembly GCA_022561525.1. GTDB lineage: Bacteria > Nitrospirota > Nitrospiria > Nitrospirales > UBA8639 > Nitronereus. Next base: position 3,962 of record JADFRB010000015.1, on the reverse strand, counting down.
GGGACGAAACACGGGAGATCTGTTTGGCCTTTTTAGCGATAACAACTGGGGACGGTCCAAACGGTCTTGACTCAGAACTCTGTGTTTGGGCAAAAAGAGAAATTTGACCAACTGGGAGAACACTGAGGAAAACAAGTAGAGTTGTGAGGGGAATGAGTCTACGAAGGATCATTATTTAGTGAACAGGTGTTTCTTTTGTTTTCTCAGAAGTTCGGGCTACTGTCAAGATGGAAATGTACTCAGGGCTCGCGCAAGAATAACTTCCCCTGTTTGGGCGTCGATCCATCCTATCTGGCGGCGTTGCTCGTCCTTTCCATAACGAGGAGTATGCGCAGTCCTCGTGCCTTGCCAGACAGGTGTCTCAGCACCCAACCAGGGGAAGTTATTTTTGCGCGAACCCTTAACAGGATTCCTCACACACCTCACCATGAAACGTCCAACAGAACTCTTCATCCTCTTAGGCAGTGTGATCCCAACACTAATTTTGCCAGACTCCAAATCGCCTAACATCACGATTGACTCAGGTAAAGAAATCGAACAGGCAACATGGTCACCGACCCCGAGGTATACGGCCCTACTTCACAAGCTCAGACATGGTTTCAAAGCCGACAAAAACACTCCTGAATAGCCCTCTCGATCGCCTCTCCCAAAAAAATCGATCTACAAAATATGGAATGCTTGACATAGCCGAACACCACCGGTTGAGAAAACCAAGAAAAAAACACTTCAAAACATTAACTTACTACCTTTACCTCAGTATTTTTATCTTGACAAAATATAGGACTTACAAGATCATCCACTTTTCTGTAGCGGACAATCATTTCATTTCGATGCACGGTGTATTTTTATGCTGACCGTTTTTATCCCTACTCATTATTCACGTGTGACACGTGCGAGAGGATTCCGATGAACACATGTCGGTATCAATATCAGTTCTCGTGGATTGTGGGGTCTGTCATGACGTTAGAGCTGTCAATGAGTACTAAGACTGACCAAGGAGGGTCACAGCATGGAAACAGCTTTCAGCAGAAATGGACAGGTGTGGTCGATTATTCTGGCAGGAGGCGAAGGGACGCGCCTCACGCCGATGGTCAAAAAATGGTTGGGGCAAGCCCTACCTAAACAGTACTGTGCCTTTGTTGGAACACGCAGCATGTTCCAACATACACTCGACCGGGCACAGCAAGTGTCCTTTCCGGATCATACCGTTACCGTCATTGCACGATCGCATGGGGAATATGCGCTTCCTCAATTCGGCCATCGTGCCTCCGGCATCGTTCTCATTCAACCTGAAAACCGTGATACCGCAGCAGGGATTTTCCTTCCTCTCACTTACATCCGCACCCGATCGCCCCATGCCATTGTGTCTATTTATCCTTCGGATCACTTCATTTACCCGGAAGCCCCGTTTGTTGACGCAGTCCACCAAGCCACGTGGACCGTCCAACGATTCCCTGATCGCCTGGTCCTGCTTGGCGTCGCGCCAGATCACACCGAATTGCAATATGGCTGGATCCAACCGGCTGAGGAACTGGAACATGGGGCTGGATATTCTGTCCGAGCGGTGGAGTCGTTTTTGGAGAAACCCACTCGCACAGAAGCTTTGGCTGCCCAGAATTCAGGAGCCCTCTGGAACACCTTTGTCATGGTCGTCAAGGCCAGTACGCTATGGGAATTGGGTTGGCGTTGTGTTCCGGAAATCATGCCATTGTTCGACAAGCTGAGTCGGGCTATTGGCACTTCACAAGAAGGGCACATTCTCGACATGATTTATCAGCAAATGCCCAAGCGGAATTTTTCCTTTGATCTTCTACAAAAAATCCCAAACCGTATTGCAGTCATCGAAGTCAAGGGCGTGTTGTGGAGTGATTGGGGACACCCGGAACGCGTAATCTCTACACTTCGGCAAATTGGGAAAGTTCCAAGATTTCCAGAACATTTGGTTGGAGCATAGTGGGACGCACTGTAAATTTAACAGATGAGGAGTTGTGAAGCTATCGAATAAAAAGATCGGTTAGGCCACAGCAGATTCAAAGGCCTCTTCTTCGGTGCCGTAGATCGGAACCATGGATGGAATATCTAAACTGTCGAGGAGGGTTTTCACATACCCACGCGGCTTAACCCAACTCATTCGTCGTTGAAGGCCCGTAAACTGGACGTAGGCTAACACCAAAAAACCCAGCCCTGCGCTATCGATATACGTAAGGGATTGGAGATTAATCACGAGATGGTCTTGTTCATTCAGGCAACACTGATTCATGATCGCTTTGAAGTTCCATCGAGCCGAAGAATCTAACCGACCGTGAAGATCCACGATCGTCGCCCCTTTGTGTCCTCTCACCACCACTTCCATCAGTGACACCTTCCCCCCTTGGGGTATTTTATCGGTCAAATACCTCGGGAACTTTATTAGGAAATTTACCCTAGTAGTTAAAACGTATAATTTATCTAACTCCGCGTATCCGTTTGAAGATTTAGCAATCTATCTTTGTACTTCCTGTTGGATCTTGGTAAACTTTTTCTCGATTCATGCCTCCTGCTATACACCCAGTCGACCTCATTCAAGTTCTTCGGTACAAACACCTCACGCCAGCTATTGTCTTTCTCACGTCCCGGCGCGCCTGCGACGAAGCTATAGACAGTTTCGAACATCGCCATGTGCCCATCCCGCCCAAACGGACCGCTGCCATCCAACAGGTCTTGGCACCCATCATTACGGAATACCCTAGTATTGCCCAACACCCCCTGATTCCAACCGTGGAACAATATGGAGTGGCCGCCCACCACGCTGGGCACTTGCCCTCCTGGAAAATTGCCGTTGAAGAACTGATGCGCAAAGGCTGCCTTGATGCCGTCTTCGCCACCACAACCTTGGCCGCGGGCGTGGACTTTCCCGCACGAACCGTCGTCATTACACAATCGAGTGTACGCAAGGCTCGAGATTTTATGGATTTAACCATCAGTGAAATTCAACAACTCGCGGGACGCGGTGGACGACGAGGAAAAGACTTCGTGGGTTTTGTCGTCATCACCCCATCACCGTACATCGATATCAGCCACATTGCCAAAGGGTTAACGGGAAACCCGGAGCCAATCGACAGTCAATTCGTGATCTCATATCCCATGGTGTTAAATTTATTGAAAGCCCACACGATCGATCACATTCAACCAATTTTGGAAAAAAGTTTTGCCCAATACCAGCTCAACCAACGGGCCGATAGTTTCGAGACCAAACTCGATGGGGTGGAGCAACAGTTAACAACCTATGGCCAACGAGAATGCGCTGACTGGATTACCCAATGGCAATCATTTGAACTCGCCAAACGGCGCCGGTCGCATCGTCACGTCAAGGTCCAACAGGAATCGCCTGAAGTCCAGGCCCGCCTGGCATTTCTGACGCCGGGACGAGTTGTAGGACTGTCACGCGAAAAAGGCATCGTGCTTCGGCAATACCGGAGTCGTGGCCAGGCCCATGCCATGTTGACAGTCATCCGTAGCCGGGGACGCATTGTCGAATACCCAGCGGGATCGGTCACGGAGGTGTTTGATCAAGTCATTGATATCGTGGAAACCCGATCATTCCCTTGGTGTAATGCCGGTTGTTTGGATCACGCCATTCAAGTGCTGGAAGACCTACCAACACGAATGCGGCATTTGCCCATCCGAGTCGATAGCGACACCACAGAGAATCCCATCCTCACCGAAACCTTGAGCGATGAATTCCCTTGTCCCGCCTGCCCCTCACGCCATGCATGCCAAAAAGACCATCCCCAAGCCATACGCCATCGGCAAGAAAGTCATCGCCTCACAAAATCCATTCACACACTTCGCACTGAATTATGGCACCGCTTTCAACAACACATCGAAGTGTTGCAAAAGTTTGGGTACTTGACCGCTACATCCCAACTCACGGCCGATGGTGACTGGGCACGCCTTATTCGGATCAACCACTCGTTGCTGAT
>JADFRB010000364.1 GCA_022561525.1 Nitrospinota bacterium | reverse complement strand
CGGCAAAATAGGATCGGTGCCCAGTAACATTTTCAGTCCACTTGCGTGAGCAATCCGAACGGCTTCCGCATGAACCTCTGAAATTTGCTGCACTTTTTCCATCACAAAGGGCGTGAGCCCTTCAGCCGATGATAAAGTTCGGCTAATCCAAGACGTGGGGGTCACGGTACACCCTTTAGCATACGCGCGTTCGGCCAAGTCCTGGTCCATAAAGGAGATATGTTGAATATCCTTCACCCCGCAATCGATCGCCAGTCCGATCCCTCGCTTACTGTGAGCATGGGCCGCGACCATGAGGCCTCGTCCCGCGGCCTCATCGCAAATGGCGTCAATTTCTGCTTGAGTAAAATCGCGGTCCTCTAATTTATCAGAAGGTGAGACCACTCCAGGGCTGGTACAAATTTTTATGAGATCGCCACCACATGCCGCGATCTCTCGCACACGCTTTCGACATTCCCAAGGCCCATCCACAATACTCGACGGCTGACCGGGACCAGGCGGCCATAACCGCGACACCGCGGCATGACACCGATCCGGTCCACGGAAATCCGCATGGCCACCGGTTGTCGACAGCATGCAAATGGCAATTTTCAAACGAGGGCCAATGATCATGCCCTCCTCTACCATGCGTTTCAAAAAATGTGTGGCCCCTCCGACATCACGGACTGTCGTCACGCCGCCATTGACCAGCGTGGTATATAAAATACGCTCGGCATACAACAATCCCGCCTGCGTATTCATCGTATCCAGATCCTCACTGCGGATGCCCACCACCGTGACATGGCTGTGGCAATCAATCAGGCCCGGCGTCACGGTATACGAAGAGCAATCCACTCGACGGATCTCTGAGCCCGTGGGACCTTGAGAATCGTGCGGCTTCACGGCGTGAACCTTGCCTTGATCAATCCAAAGATCCACACCTTCATGAACCGCTTCCGGAGAGGCTGATGTCCCATCATACAATTTTCGAATATTGGCAAGAACGATCATCATTTCACCTCATAAGAACGAAACTTCTTCTATTCACCATCCTCTATCGCATTCGAGAGAATTTCTCAATACCGCCAGCATTCCAACCGATTGAAACACCAGAATATTTTGATTTGATCGAGTAAAATAACCCTTCTATCTCACGGGTTTGTCAACCAAAGCCGACAGTACACGTTAGAGGAGTTATAGAGGGACGATTTCACAAATATTTTTTTCACTTGGAGGGATTCATGATAAAAACACAATGGCTCCGGACATTAACGTTGATCGCAGTGTTGGCGGTTTCACCTGCCTTCGCTCAAGAAGATCGAGTAGATCGCATTGGGGATCGAATTGATCACCGACTTGATCGCAAGGGAGAAAGAATCGACAATCGGTTGGACCGAAAAGCCGACCGGGCACGTGAAGCAGGCCATGACCAACTGGCTGATCGGCTCGATCAAAAGGGAGATCGTATTGAAAATCGGCTGGAACGAAAAGGAGACAGGATTGACAGACGGTTGGATCGTAAAGGAAACCGAGTTGACCGGCGTTTGGATCGAAAAGGCGGTCGGGTGGAACAACGCATGGACCGAAAAGGTGACCGAATCAACAATCGATTAGACCGACGAGGGGAACGCCTCGCCGGGCAACGAGATACGCCCCGGCAACGCCCAGCCAGGTCTGCTCAACAGCGCCCCCATCGCAGCGGACGAAGGTGAGGAGTGAAATTCCTCTGGCTTCTTGAGGTCAATCCGGTATGATCTCATGGCTATTGGGTGATGTGGGAGGCCGACGACTCTGGAAGCACCTCAGGCATTGGACCATTTTCTGGCTGGAGTAGAACGGCGCGCCTTCCGTATGGCCCAACTGGCCACCGGGGATCGGGATGAGGCATTGGACATTGTCCAAGATTCCATGGTCAAATTGGTTCAAAAGTATGCCAATCGCCAAGAATCAGAATGGGCCCCCCTCTTTCATACTATCGTTCAGAGCCGCATTAAGGATTGGCACCGAAGAAATTGGGTTCGAACCCGGTGGCGAGTCTGGTTTACCGGAAGCACTCAAGCGGAGGAGAATGAAGGGGACAATCCGATCCAGCAACTTCCCGACACCCTATCTGCTGACCCAAGTGAGCAGACCGAAAGAACGCAAGCCATGGCCGTTCTAGAACAATCATTGCGCACACTTCCACTCAGGCAACAACAAGCTTTCTTGCTTCGAGCGTGGGAAGGATGCGATGTCGCGGAAACCGCACAAGCCATGGGATGTTCAGAGGGCAGTGTCAAAACCCCTTATTCCCGCGCCGCCTGCATACCCGGTTGACGCCACTACATACAAGGGGTCGTATCTTAGATCATCTTTTGGGGTGCATAGGGGCTGGGATCTTTGGCCACGGCATTTTCAAGGGCCCGGTAAAAAAGCAAGCCCCTCGAAGTGGAGGTGCGGCTGTTACATCGAAAAGTGAATTCATTGAGATAGGTATCCAGGTTCATAGGATCAATTCTGCCGTGATATGTTCCGTAGTACCAGCGCTTGAGGAGCGAGGCCACCCGGTGAACGCGCGGCAATAGTGCATCGGCATCGCCCCCTTTTTCTTCCCACGAATATGGTTTTTTCATGGGCGTATGAATATAGC
>JADFRB010000363.1:1718-2626 GCA_022561525.1 Nitrospinota bacterium | reverse complement strand
GGCAAAATGGCGAACCAGCCTGCGCCAAGGCTACGGCAGGCAGGGAACGCCGCTGGCTTGTCTGCCGTAGCCTTGGCGAAGGCTGGCGGCTTTTTTCAACATTCCCCGCAAAGAAAGTGAGGAGCTGTGGCAGGACGCATACTCGTGGTCGATGATGATGAAGGCATTCGTGATGCCTTGACCCAGTTTTTGCATACGCTGGACCTTGAAGTCGTCACGGCGGAGGATGGGGAAGACGCCCTCAACAAATATCAAAAGGGCAATTTCGAGATCATTCTGGCCGATCTGATGATGCCCAATCTGGATGGGATGGGGTTGCTGAAACGCATTCGTGAAGTGGACGAAGATGTCATTTTTATCATGATCACGGGCCATCCTTCTATTGGAACAGCTGTGGAATCCATTAATTGTGGAGCGGAAGACTATATTACCAAGCCGTTTCATTTAGAGGATGTGAAACTTCGGATTGAGAAAGCCCTCGAAAAACGGTCACTGAAAGGACGCCTGAAAACAGCACAGGGCCTGGCCTGGGGCCTGATGTTGTCCATTCCGTTATGGCTACTCCTTGGGATTATTTTAGTTATTTTGATCAAAGGCTAATGGTTGTTCGACGCTCCCGCCGGTTGTCGTTTTGACTTCCCCTCTTTTTCACTTTCGCCTTTTCCACGACGACAACGCCGACGGACACACGGAGACCGTATTAACATTAAAACGGGGCTAGTCGCTTGTCGCTCGATAATAAAGAGGGCGTGAAAGATCTCACAATACGGAGCGACCAGCAACAAACCAGGAGAACGCCGCTGGGACCCTTCGGAAAGACTCAGGGCATGCTTTTTTAACAGCCCCTGTTTTGCCATGAATTGGTTGTATCAAATCCTGTGTGGTTGCCGGATGTCCCTTCCAACAAC
>JADFRB010000363.1:0-1709 GCA_022561525.1 Nitrospinota bacterium | reverse complement strand
AGCAAGGCTTACGGGTTAACTGGGGATCTGACGCACGATCCTGCCGACATCGTGAAAAAATATCTTTCTCTGGATAAACGAGGCGCACGGTTACAAGCCTTGTCTTATGAAACCGTGCGGCCGTACGTGGAGTGGGAGGAAGAACCTTCCTGGGGTCAGGTGGTGGTTATCCTCGAATATACGGTAAACGATGATGTGCGAGAGTGGGACATCGTCAGTCCTACCGAGGCCGTTATTCCCGTCACCTTTCAAGTCGTGGGAGTCATGCATTGGGAGGCCGCCACGTTCCTGCCTGAGCGAAGAGAGGAAACGGTTTGGATCCGTGTGCGAGCGGTATTGAACGGTTGGCGGATTACGGCTCCGATGTTTCCGCCCCATGTCGGGAGAAAGCGATTAATAGACTTTGTTCGTCAGGCAATGTTGGAAGAAACGAATGAGGAGCGAAAAAACGTGTTGCAGCGTCTCAGAACCTCATTGAAAGATGCCAAATCGTGAAAACCAAAAGTGCCCATGCCCCGTTCCAATTAGTGATCTTCGATTTTGATGGGACCCTCATTGACTCGAAATACGATATCGCCACCTCCGTCAATTTAACGTTGAAAGACATGGGTTTGCCGACACGATCCCATGAGGAAATCTTCAGCTTTGTAGGGGACGGGGTCAAACGCTTGCTTCGGCTTTCGGTGGGCGAAGGCAATGATGCGCGCTATGAGGAATCCTTAACAATCTTTCGTGAACATTATTTGACCCATTGCCTGGATTCCACCCAATTCTATGCGGGTCTCGATAGGGTGTTCGACATCTTAAAAGACAAGACCAAAGCCCTGGCGACCAATAAGTCTTTGGAATATACCTTGAGGATTGTGGATGGATTAGGCGTGCGCGATACGTTTTCCTCCATTGAATGTCCAATCAATCTCTCTGACCTCAAGCCCGACCCAGGGATGTTATTTCGAATCCTGGATCAGTTAGAAGTGGACCCGGAAAAGGCCATTCTCGTGGGAGATAGCACCAACGATATTCGAGCTGCCAAGGCGGCCGGTATTCGAGCGTGTGCGGTCGGATACGGCTATGGAATTCGGGAAAAAGTCCTGGCTCTTGACCCCGACTACTATTGTGAGAAACCCGAAGATTTGTTGGCAGTTTTTTCATCATAGATTGCGTTCGTTGCAGACTTTCTCATCTTGTTTTCCCTCTCCCCTCCTCCCCTCAAAATTTTTGGAAATGAGTCCCTTGTGTTTGCCGGGCAACAACAGCGGGGGAATTCGGTACGGATTAAACATTCTCACAACAACCTTCTTGATGTGAAAATTGCCTAGATTACCCTTTGAGAGTGCCTGATTAGGATGGAGGCGGTGAGCGTTCATTCTCTCCCTCTTAAGGATAGGCTTAAACATACCGAGTGAGTGTGTAACAGATTGGAATCGATAGGACTGAGCAATCAGACCGATCCATTTTGTCGGGAAGAGACCTAAAGGCTCTTCAAGGCGAAGACGTAGAGAAGTTTTCTAGCCCTGAAGAAAAGTTTTCTGCGTTTTTTTTGAAAATGTGGGCACTCAGAATTTGGTGGATTTGAGGAGGAAGCATGCGATTTCAACATTTTAAAATTGGGATCAAGATTGCCCTGGTTCTTGGAGCCATTGCCCTGATCCAGTCTGCCATTCAAGTGTATATGGTCGTTGGTTCAGAGGAGAACTGGTTGCACTCTT
>JADFRB010000362.1 GCA_022561525.1 Nitrospinota bacterium | reverse complement strand
CCACCTGTTTGGCTTTCCGATGGCGGATTGGGTGATGTTTTGCGTGCGAACAATTTTCCCGCCCATTTTGAACACTTGCTCTCGTTCCTTCCAGGCCACGTTGGGGTCAAACTTGATGCCAAGCGTGGTGGCGAGCATTTGCGCCGCCAGATCTTCGGTGTAATCGCCAGCCTCTTCGTCGGTCTCCCCATAGGCATGATGTTCAGAGAGATAGCCATATGCCTTGTGTCGGCCCTCGGGGATGGCCACGCCAATCGATGAAGAGATCAGACGACTCCGTTCATTTGTTTCACATCGGGCCATCACACAGTAAGTAATCTCGCCAGGATTCAACAACTGGACTCCGCGTTTTCTTGGAATGATTTTACAGTTCGGTGGGAGAATCGATGAAACGCTCACCAGGTTACAGTACGCCACGCCAGCACGTCGTAAGGCTTCTTCGAATGAAGCGAGTTTTTCTCGATGCACACCGACCCCTCGGGTCAGAAACATGTGAGTAGGAACCATGTCTCCTCCGTTGTTTTCGTGTGGTTGTTCACACGATGTTCAAAGATGATTGGTAACGTCTGCAAAATCGTGAGGGTGCTCTGTTAGACTAATCATTTCTGCTGACATCGCCATTCATGAACAATCATTCCGGCTATGAGGCTGGAAACGAGCATGCGGGCCGCATCTTGACAAATTTAGAAGGAATTCTGCAAGGAATTTTTGTAAAGTGTGTATATTTGTTTCAGGCAACACTGGGAAAGAGCAAACGAGAAAGTCGATGTAGGATTATGAAATTTCGTACCTTTTACCTGAAACTCTTCACCCGCTTTTGCTTCACGCATTACGTTCCAAAAGGAGGCAGGTGTAACACCAAGAGCTTTGGTTCAGTGAGTTCTTGCATGGCGTACTGAACGCCTTCACGTCCTAACCCGGAATCCTTGACTCCCCCGTACGGCATATGGTCGGCGCGCCAAGTGGGGATTTCATTGGCAAGCACCGCCCCAACTTCCAGTTCGCGATAGGCTTGGAATATGCGATTAATATTTTGAGTAAAGACCCCAGCTTGAAGCCCGTAGGGTGAATCGTTCACACCATGCAACGCTTCCGCGAAGTCCTGATAGCGAGTGATCGTGATGACGGGGCCAAATACTTCTTCGCAGGATACGTTCATGGTTGGACGAACATTGGCTAGGACAGTTGGCGCCACAATAGAATCTTGTCGAGATCCACCGAGTAAGCAATCTGCACCTTGTGCGATGGCTTCTTGAATCCACGTTTCGACTCTGATTGCCGCTTGCTGGTTGATCAGTGGCCCAACGACCGTGGATTCATTGAGAGGGTCGCCACAGGATATGGCGCGAACCTGATCAAGCAGGAGTTCGACGAATTGATTGTAAATGTCATGGTGAACATACAGTCGCTGTACCGAAATGCAGGTCTGCCCGGAGTATGAGAATCCACCGGCGGCACAACGTTGGGCCGCCAGTGGGAGGTTGGCATCGGGTTCGACAATAACCGCTGCATTTCCTCCCAATTCGAGTGCCACACGTTTTTTCCCAGCCTTGCCTTTGAGGCTCCATCCCACCGCGGCACTTCCCGTAAAACTCAGAGCTTGAATTCTGGGATCCCGCACCATGGTTTCAGCTAGGGCATTCTCGCAAGGCAAGACACTCAATGTGCCGGGAGGGAGCCCGAGTTCACAAATAATTTCTCCGAGCAGTAAGGCGGTCAGGGGAGTTTGTGGGGCTGGTTTCAGAAGGAAGGGGTTCCCGACGGCCAAGCAGGGTGCAATTTTGTGGGCTACAAGGTTCAAAGGGAAATTAAAGGGTGTAATGCCCAGGACCGGCCCAATCGGCACTCGTCGAAGGATGCCCATGTGGTGATCCATGCCGGGGCTACTATCCATAGGGATGGTATCGCCAGGCAGGCGTTTGGCTTCTTCACTCGCCACGGTGAAGGTCTGAATGGCACGGAGGACCTCACGTCCGGCATCGGTAATGGGTTTGCCGGATTCCAAACTCATGACCTTGGCAAATTCGTGCTGGCGCGCAGTGAGCTGTTGTGCGATGCCCGAAAGGGCTTTGGCTCGCATGTGGGACGGCAGCTTGGCAATGGCCGGAAACGCAGAAACACTCAGTTGGATGGCGTCTTCAATATCGGACGCTTGGGCCTGACAGATTTCGGCAATGGAGTGTCCCGTGTAGGGATTCAGCACAGATTGGCGAACCGGAGATTCACGCCATTCAGTACCGATGAGAAACGCTGGTCCTGGTAGGCGTTCCACGGAGGCTTAAACAGAGGAAGGTTCTGTCGGAGGCGGGTCTTCAGAAGATGCGTGTTGAGCTTTGGCGATGAGTTCTTCGGTTCCCCAATCGTTGATCGAGTCGAGGGCAAACGGTTCAAACGAAGAAATGGCCCCGCACCCGTGACACTCCGTGGGAATTTTCCTCCGATAGACCTCGTTAAGACAGTCCATGCACACAAAGAAATCGGGATCACCCTCTGCACATTCAACAGCCCAAAATGTTTGCATCTCTGACATTGATACCACCTATTAAAAAAAATTATTCATTCACTACTCAGGCCACTTCCCTTTTGCCTCAGGACGGCGTTGCTGTGGTGCTCGAATCCTCATCCTTCGAGTACTCAGGACA
>JADFRB010000014.1 GCA_022561525.1 Nitrospinota bacterium | reverse complement strand
CTAGTGCTTCCTTTCAAAAGAAGACGTATTCTTTTTCGATGAGATTATCCGAGTTGTAGCCGCGATTTGAGCGCAGGGTCAACCGACCCAAGCGGAAATCGCGGTCTGCGGAACATGCCCCGATCTCCGCGCCGGGCTTGAGTCGGTGACGCTGTGCCCGCGGGGTCTGCGACCCCTCGCCCGGATCGGAGCTACCCTATTATTGCGGCTTTTGCGACCAAGCACTCCGGGAAATCGCCCGGGGAGATCAAAAAGGAACCGATCGGGGGTCGAAATCAGTACCAGACCAGTCCCGCCGTGACGTTGATGTCCTGGCCCGTCATGTGAGCCGCGCGGTCCGAAGCCAGGAACGTCACCAACTCCGCCGTATCCTCCGGATCGACCAGCGATTTGAGGGCGGAGGGGTCCGTGAAATCCGCCGTGACCTCGGCCTCGCTCCTGCCCTGACTTTCGGCGAGATTCCGAATCACCCTGTCAATCCGCTCTCCGGACGTCGCCCCCGGACAAACGGAATTGACCGTGATCCCGAACTCCCCCACCTCATGCGCCAGGGTTCTCGTGAACCCCATAACCGCCATTTTCGAGCTGGTGTACGGCGTCCGCATCACCAGGGGGCGCTTGCCGCTCATGGAAGAGATGTTGATGATCCGTCCCCGCCGCTTGGCCTTCATCACGGGCAACACCGCCTTGCAGCAAAGGAACGGCCCGATCAATCGAAGCGACTTCTGGCCTGCCTGTATACCAATTTTCAATTCCCGAGGATCCGATAGGGTTTATTGCCCTTAAAGATCCGCCTGCCACGGTTACGTTGTCTTTTAGTCCGTGGAAAATGCTTCACCTTCCTTGGCCGCGCAAGGAAAGTGGCGAATGAGTATTCACCCCGCAGGTGTGAAGTTGCTAGAGCTTAGAGCTTCTCTATGGATTACCAGGCCCGTGAGTTGGGCCCCTTGGGTGGGAGGCTTCTTAATGTTGGCTCATCCAGGGGAAAAAAATTGGCTCTCCTCTGGAGAATAGGGTTTGAAGAGGTGGATACCATAAAGGCATGTTCCACATATTTTTGGTCAACAATTAGGTCGGATGTGGGTCGGTTGCGTGAGGAGGATCCGAGTTTCCGTGCCTTAATACGGGGCTTGCTCTCCCAGGGTTTTCTTGCGCTGTTGGGATATCGAATCTTTCGATGGTTTCTGGAACGTCATATCCCAACCCAACCATTCCGCTTTCTCATTGAACGGTTCATTGAGATAACCACGGGTATTTCAATACCTGCCCAAGTCCAAATAGGTAAGGGTTTGCGGATTCACCATTTCGGGGGCATTGTTATTCACTCTGATGTCGTGATAGGAGCAGGGTGCACGATTTACCAAGGAGTCACACTTGGCGATCTGGGAGGGTGGGGTGGGGCGCCACAAATTGGAAATCAGGTCCTAATCGGAGCTGGAGCAAAGGTCCTTGGAGGGATAACGGTGGGGGATTATTGCCGGATTGGTGCGAACGCAGTAGTCCGGACCTCTGTTCCTGCCGGGTGTCTGGCGGTTGGTATACCAGCAGTGATTAAACCTGGAGCTGTCTTGATACAGCAAAATTCCGTATGAATCCAAAGGGTTTCATTCCCACATTAATTTTTACGCAGAATTTTCTCCCCGCAGATGGTGGTTCCATTTATTGGCTTGTAAATACCTACAGTCGTTACGATCCTCGAGAAGTCGTCTTTGTAGCAGATCAATATGATGGAGATCAGGAAGTAGATCGGACCTTACCCTTTCGTGTGGAACGCATACCGATGAATTTTTCTGGGTGGGATCCCACCGAACCAGCTGCCTTATGTGGGTATGTCCGAGCCTTTCGCCAGGTACGCAAGTTTTATCGTCAGTATCATATCCAACAAATCCATGTGGCCCGGGTCATGCCAGAAGGATTTGTTGTGTATTGTCTTCACCAATTTAATGGGGCCCGGTACGTGTTATATGCCCATGGTGAGGAAATCAAAACTGGGTTGACATCCAGAAAGTTTGCGTGGTTAATGCCGAGAATTTATAACGGTGCTTCTGCAATAATTGCTAATTCTAGAAACACCAAACGAATTTTGACGGAAATTGGAGTCCATGAGGACAAAATCCAGATCATTCATCCAGGCGTGGATGCCGCGGCTTTTTGTGTCAATAAAGATGAAATACAAAGGGTGCGTCAGCGTCACCAATTGGGAGATGGTTCGATCCTTTTAATCGTTGGAAGGTTACAGAAGCGGAAGGGTCAGGATATGTTGATTAAGGCCTTGCCGATGATTCAAAAACGGTATCCTCAAACGAAATGCCTAATTGTAGGAACCGGAGAGGAGGAGCTCTATCTTAAACAGTTGACGAATGAGGTAGGAGTGAACCAAAGCGTGATATTTGTGGGCCGAGTAGACTCACAGGACTTGGCAGCCTATTATGGAGTCTGTGATCTATTTGTGATGCCTAATCGACAAATCGGGGAAGACATTGAAGGGTTTGGTATGGTTTTCCTTGAAGCCAGTGCAACTGGGAAAGCCGTGATTGGAGGGAATAGTGGAGGAACGGATGATGCGATTCTTGATGGTGTGACCGGTCTGAGGGTCGACGGAAATAAGGTGGAGGATATTGCCGAGGCTGTTATTGGTTTGCTGTCGGATCCGGAAAGGGCAAGATCAATGGGGGAAAATGGTCGTCGCCGTGTTGAAACAGAGTTTTCCTGGGATTCAATTTTTCAACAAACCCGGTCCCTGGCTTCGGCTATCAATGGGGGATTGGCGACGGGGATGTGATAAATGGGTAAAGTAGCTTGACGCCCAAAGGTCATTGTACTTTAAAAATTGTTGTTTAAACCAAATTAAAATCGAAATTCATCCGGGGTTCGAAGCAAAGAGGCAAATCAACCATGCGGAACACAATATTTGAATCCAAAAGATTTTCATGGAAAAATTTGACATTTTCTAGGAACACAATGGGCACTTCCAATTTCGATTACTTCTTAGGGGCCCTGGTGTTAATTGTGATTGCTGGAATTTTTGCAGGTCTAAGCGCTTGGTTTGAACAAAATGGACGAATTTATGGCTTGGACATCGATGGCTGGGGGCACCTTATAAACCGACTCAAAAACAACGGGCATGATTTGGCAGGGTTGTTTCAAGACCCCTCCATGTTTAGAGGACCTGTGATTCCTTTCCTATTTGGCCTTTCCTACTACATTGCTCCATTTGAGGAAACAGTTCTTGTGTTAAACGTAATTGCATTTTCATTTGCTGTAGGGCTTTTGTTTATAGCCTTTTGTCATCTCGGTGGCAATCATGTCATTGGAACACTTGCTATTTTGTTTTGGTTGGCATACTTGTATGCGGAGAGAGGCATATTTGGGTATTATTATGGTGAGCCAATTTTTACTCTTTTATCCTCGTTCTTGTTTTTAACAGTTGGGATGCTTGTAATAAGACCTAGGCTGTGGATTGCCCTGATAAGCGGTGGAACTGCTGGCCTTTTGTTATTAAGCCGATCGCCGTTTCTTTTGGTTGTTTCTTGTATTCCGTTCATCCTCTGGTTTCATCTGGACCCAAAGGTGAGAAAGAAGGTTATTTTATTGTTTACAATAAGTTTTATTCTTGTGTTTTCACCATGGACCATTCGGAACCTTATTGTCCATGGTGAGTTTGTTCCGTTTACTACCCAGGATGCTTTCCAAGGTTTTTATTTAAAGGGTGATTCCATGCCCACTAATTACAACAGGACCATTTTAGAATTTAAAAACCTCGAAGGAGAGGCAAAGAAATTAAATGAAATTGAACGTCAACGGTATTGGTTTAATTTATCATTTGAACAAATTAAACAAAATCCAATAGGACAGGTGAGGCTTATTGTTAGAAAAACATTACGGTTTTGGGTATATTTACCTCCACACTCATGGGTTCCTACATTAAAAACATTCATTTTTTCCATAATTTTTTTCCCACTTTTCTGCTATGGTATTATATGTTTTCGGAAACATTTTTTAGTCCATCTTTGTACCATGTGGTTCGTTTGTCTTTGGTTTGTTCACGCGATGCTTCATACTGAACTTCGGTACAATTTTCCAGTTATGCCTATGATGTTTGTATTGGCAATTGTTGGTCTTTTCCACCTCCTGTCCAATTTGACCAAAGTCCAAATTAATTTGGGTGTTTTTAAGTTTGGAAAATCCTTTCAAGATTTGGAAGTTTAAGGAAATTCAGTCATGGACTTTCCGATTTCCCCCAAACCCTTTATTAGGGTCAATTTTATGTTCATTTCCAACCTAAATAGGAAGGAATTGATAAGGAAAACGGAAGTGGCATTTAAACGATCAGTGTAGTACGCCCATGAATTAAGGCATTCATTACGAATTGTCAAGCCGGTTGGACTTCCCTACCTGGGTGGACTAGCAATAGTCCCTCCTAAGGAAACTGTGTGGGTCGTTATTTAGTGCGCAGGCGATTGGAGGCCCCTCAGGTCCCGTCAGTAGCATTGAGGGCGGTGGATTGGCGCCGGCTGCGATAGCCAACGCTTGATGTCACCGGCTTTCCTTATGGCAATGCCCGTGTGCAGATGACTCCCTGGATTTGGGCAAAGGTCTGAAACTGGTAGTGGGAGCCCCAGTCTTCCCTGAAACTTTGGATCAACTTGGGCAAACGCGGCCATGAAGGCCAACTGGCTGTGCGTTGGCACCAAAACCAGCTAGCCAATTACTTGTGAACGAACTTCTTTGGGTGTAATTCCAAATTAAAGTTAAGTGGTCCTTGTGAGTCAAGGTTGGAGGCACTCTCCAGTTCGTCCGCTTCAAAGCATGAAAAGGCGCCTGCTGATGGGGGACTGTAGCCTTTGTCAGGATGGGACAAAGGTAATTCGTGGCGAAAGGCCTTGAGGGTAAATAGGAATAAACTGAAGGAAATTGAGGACCTGCTTGTTTGGTCACTTTCTGATCCGGAAAAGGCCAAGAGAATGGGAACCAGTGAGCGTTGGGGGGAAGGAAAGAGAGTTTACCTGGGGTGCTCGTTTCATCAAACCCGATTATTGACCCCAAGAAACTATGTGGGGTAACCGAGGAGAGGCTCGATGTTGAAGGTTGAGCAAGCGTATGAGGAAAAAAGCGTTGCGGCCTTGTACCAGGACGCTTGGGTGGCCGGGACCTATGTAGAGAAACGATTTGCTTTCTCCTGGAGCCGATTGTTGCATCAGACACAGGTAACAGAAATCAATAGGGTGATTGATGAGCATCGTCCAGAGATGACAGTAGAGGTGGCTCCTGGTCCGGCACGGTTGACAACTGGGATTCGAGGGATCCGGAAAGGTGTACTTATTGAATACAGCCAAGAAATGCTAGCTCAAGCCAAACGGCGATTGGAGGCTCGAGGGTTAGGGCCGCTTTGGGAGGTTTGTCACGGAAATGCTTTTCACCTGGAAGACCAGCGTCTTCAGTGTGATTTCTTATACACGTTTCGGTTTATTCGACATTTCATGGCTGAGGATCGAACTCGGTTGTATAAAAATTTTCATTTGAGCCTGAAGCCGGGAGGGTTGTTGATGTTTGATGTGGTCAACAAGGAGGTCCGGCAGAAAATCGATGCGAGAAAGAATTCCGAATCAAATGGTGAACTAGACGTGTATGATGTGACCTATTCCGTGGAAGAATTCAGCCAAGAAATGGCCGACCATGGGTTTACCGTTCTCTTCTTGAAGCCGGTGATTCGTCAGTTTGAACTTCAGTCTTGGATAAGTTATACCTTCGATCGTCGCATCGGCAAATGGGCAGATTGTCTGGTGCGGCTTTTGGAGAAAATTCCTTCCCCCAATCCCCTTGAGTGGATCGCCCTCTCTCGAAAGATTGATTAGTCGCAACCTTTTGCATTCTGACTTCCAGGTAAAAATTGTTCAGTGCGCATCATTTATTGGAATAGTTCGTGCCTTGAGCCCGAGATTGAGGCGATTTCCAAGGAAGTCTTCCAGTTGGCGAGACACTTTCCGGGAAGTTGGCTGTTCGGGATAAACCCTCATTACCGCTTTCGGTGGTCATTCCGAGAAAGGTACGTCGGATTTCATCCCTCTTTTGATCCCATTCTGCGAGTGCTAATCCCTTTAGTAGAGCGCTTTGCCGATATCAACCATGTGTATGGTGAACCCTGTCCATGGATTTTTTATAAGACGGTAAAGCGACGGCCACTGGTGCTGACCATTGCTTCAGAAAAAGGCGAAGGGAATTGTGAATTTTTTGATCGGTGTCGGAAAATCATCGTTCAGACTGAACATTCTCGGAAGAAAGTGTTGGCCTTTGGGGTAGAAAAAAAGAAGGTAGAGTTGGTGTACCCCGGACTGAATCTGTCACGCTTTGAGCCCATTCTAAGGCCCCAAGGCATTCAAGGTACGCCTAAGGTTTTGTTTGCCACTGCCCCTCGTACCCGTGAAGAAATGGAAGGGAGAGGTGTCAACTTAATCTTAAAGGCGGCAAAAGAGAGTTCAGACATTCATTTTCACTTGCTGTATCGGCCCTGGCGAACCGGATATACCAGCTTACAACCAACCAAGGATTTTATTGCCACTCATAACCTAAGGAATGTCACCTTAACCAATACGGTTGTTCATGACATGCCCCTTATGTATAGAGAATTTCATTTTCTTACGGTCCCCTACACGCGTCCTGATGGAGGAAAAGAATGTCCGAATAGCCTGATTGAAGGGTTAGCCTGCGGGATTCCGGTATTAATCTCCGCGGTATCTCCCTTTGCCTACTTTATAGAACAATATCAATGTGGCGTTGTGTTTGAACCCACATCTTCCGGACTCATCCAGGCGGTCGAGAAGGGGATGCGTCAATATACAGAGTTATCACGTAACGGTATAACCGCCGCAAGGCCACAATTTTCCGAGGCTAACGTCCTCCAAAGACTTGAAGGCATTTACAAGGAAGTTGCCTAGGTGCCCGTTTCTTTGGAAGCAAGGCTGGTACAAGGGATGGCCCTTGACACTCAAACGGCCAGGACCAAAATTTCCTGCCCTTTGCACCTCGAAGAAGCATTGGGAAGGAAACGAGTAAAAGAGCCGGTCACGGTTGGGATCCCCATGCCTCAATCAACCGTCTTCGAGCCGTCGGAACTAGTGCTTCTGAACGACAAATCGGAATTCATTCCACTCCAGGTACAAGTGTTGTCTAAGTGGTTTGATGAAAGTGTTCAATGGGTTTTATTGGATTTTCAGGCAAGCGTTGAGTCAAATTGTATGACCGAATATCGAGTGGAGAATCGTGTTGAGGCGGAGAGAGAAGTTCACCCTTGCCCTATTTCCATTCAACACACCTCAAGGTCAATTAAGATTGATACGGGTGTAGCTGCTTTCCATGTCAATAAAGAAATTTTGAGGCCCTTCGACTTGGTTGAGGTCCAAGGTGTTTCGATTTTAGGGGGGGAAGGATCCCGCGTGGTCCTCACCGATCCAGACGGCAAGGGGTATGAACCGAAAATTTCCGATATCACGATGGAAACGCAAGGACCTCTTAGGGCGACTCTGAAGGTTATGGGAACGATGTGCAACGATACCAATGCACCGGTGAATTTTTTTTCTCGCCTTACCTTTTATGCCGGCTGCAATTTTGTGAAGCTGGATTTTACCCTCCACAATCCAAGAGCAGCACGCCATCCTGGAGGCTTGTGGGATATTGGCGATGAGGGATCGATTTTTTTTAAGGACCTTTCGTTTTACACAACTCTAGACGGTGCCTTCCCTATCACGACAAGGTGGAATGTGCAGTTGAATGAACCATTTACTCGACAGGACTACCGGGAGTTAGAAATCTACCAGGATTCTAGTGGAGGGCCCAATTGGAAGTGTCACAATCATGCCAACCGATTCGGGGAGGTGATGCATTCCTTCCAGGGATTTAGGGTGAAGGTTGATGGAGTCACCATCAGGGAAGGGAAACGAGCTACACCCATTATTGGAATCGAGAGTGATGGAAAGGGTCTTGCTGGAGTTGTTGAAGGGTTTTGGCAAAATTTCCCAAAAACTCTTGAGGTCCAGGGAAATCGACTCAGCCTCCGGCTGTTCCCCCACCATTATCGGGATGTGTATGAATTGCAAGGGGGCGAACAAAAAACCCATACCCTGTTTCTCCAATTCTCCCTTGCTTCTGATGATATGACCGAAATAGGTTGGTTTCATCATCGACTTCTCCCACAGAGTACACCGGAATGGTATGCCCATTCCAAAGCCATCAGCTATCTCACCCCCCGCAACCAGGATACAAATAGCGCCTATCTCTCGCTTATCGATTCAGCGATAAAAGGAGATCAGACCTTTTGTGATCGAAGGGAAATTATCGATGAATATGGCTGGCGTCATTTTGGTGAATTGTATGCGGACCATGAAGCGGTTGGCCATGTGGGGGAGAAACCCTTCGTGTCGCATTACAATAATCAATATGACCCGATTTTTGGGGGGTTGGTGGAATACCTAAGAAGCGGCAATCCAGCCTGGTTTTACTTAATGCAAGATTTGGCCAGACACGTTATTGATATCGATATCTATCATACCCAAAAAGATCGTCCTCTCTATAACGGAGGCTATTTTTGGCATACGGACCACTATACCGAAGCAGGCACGGCCACCCATCGTGCCTATTCGAAAATGAGCCTGGGAACTCGAAGTCCCCATATCTATGGTGGTGGTCCTTCCAATGAGCATAACTATACCACCGGTTTGTTAACGTATTTTTTCCTGACCGGCGATATGGGAGCCTATGAAGCTGTGGAGGGGTTAGCCGATTGGGTTGTTCGCGTTGATGATGGTTCGACAGGTTGGTTCCGTTTTTTTGACAGGAGGCCTACCGGTTGGGCGAGTTGTACCGTCAGTCGGAATTATCATGGACCGGGGCGTGGGGCAGGCAATTCAATCAATGCCCTGTTGGATGGCTATCGCCTGATGAGGAAAAGCAATTATTTGGAGAAGGCGGAAGGACTTATTCGTCGGTGTATCCATCCGAGTGAAAATATCGGTGAAAGGAATTTGGATGATGTTGAATACCGCTGGTCATATATTGTGTTTCTTCAGATTCTGGGAAAGTATCTCGATCTCAAGGTCGAAAATAACCAGAATGATTACATGTATGGATATAGCAGGGCAAGCTTAATTCATTATGCAAAATGGATGGTGGAGCATGAGGTACCTTACAAACAAGTGCTCGACCGAGTGAATATTCCAACGGAGACGTGGCCTGCCCAGGACGTTCGGAAGAGCAACGTGTTCATGTTTGCCGCAAAGCATTCACGAGGACCGCTTCGGGATATATTTCTGGAAAAAGCCGATTTTTTCTTTCGTGCGAGTGTGAGTGACCTTCTTTCTTTTCCCACATGTAAGTTAACGAGACCGATCGTCCTCCTTTTGGTGAATGGGTTTATGCGAAGCTATTTTCAAATGAATCCAAATGAAATGGCACCCGAACCTTTCCGAACATATGATTTCGGCCAACCACAGTCTTTTACTCCCCAGTGCTCCGAGCTTTATAGGGTGAAAGAATGGGGTGTGGCCGGGTTAGAAGCCCTCAAGAAATTTTCCTCGAAGGTGGCTGGAATCCCTCGAGCTAAATAAAATGAGGTGAAAGGGACCCGATGGCTCAAATCCGATTGTTGGAACTCCGCAATACCTATAAATGGGGCGGAGGGCCTGATAAGACGATTTTGCTATCGGCTGAGCAACACGATCCCTCTCGGGTGTCCGTGGTTGTGGCCTATGTCCGGGACGTCCAGGATCGGGAATTTCAGATCACGGAAATGGCGAGATCCCGGAAGCTCACCTATTACGAAATTCCCGAAAAGGGAAAATTTGATCCTCAGGTCGTTAAAGCGATTCGGGATATTGTTGTAAAGCATGATATCAATCTGATCCATGGCCATGATTATAAAAGCGACTTCTTTGCCTATTTGGTACGCCGTTGGTTATGGCGTCGTCCCATCGCCCTGGTGTCCACGGCTCATGCCTGGGTTATGCTTGGCCTGAAGGGCGAAATTTACCGGCGCCTTGATTTGTTTCTGATGCGCCGGTTCGATCATCTGATTGCGGTTTCACAGGCTACCAAAGCGGAAATGCTTGAGGCTGGTGTTCCTGAATCCAGGATTAGCGTGGTTCATAACGGAATTGACACGAAGGCTTGGTCGAGGGAAATGATCGGGACTACATTGCGTGAGGAGTTAAACATAAACCCCTCAACACCAGTGGTTGGATACGTAGGACGGATCATGCCGGAAAAGGACCTGGTGACTTGGTTGCGGGCGGCGGCCCTAGTGGCGAGGAAGTTTCCGGATACTCGTTTTATTTTAGTTGGGGAGGGGCGAGATAGCATGACTTTGGGGGAACTTCAGTCGTTGGTCTTGACGTTGGGGATTGATAAAAAAGTGATTTTCCTCGGGTACCATAGCAACCTTCTCCCGGTTTATTCGGCCTTTGACATTTTTGTATTGAGTTCTCTTCGTGAAGGACTCCCCAATTGCATTTTGGAGGCTATGGCTTTGGGACTTCCTGTAGTGACAACAGATGTGGCAGGGGCGAAGGAATTGGTAGTCAAGGGTGAAACGGGGTTGGTTGTCCCCCAGAAGGATTCGGAGGGTCTAGCCAGGGCCATAGTGGCTTTATTGGCTAATCATGAATACCGGGGCCGTATGGGGAAAGCTGGCCGAGAGCGTATTGAATCTGAGTTTTGCTTTGCCAAACGATTGCGTCGCATTGAAGATCTTTATGACCTGGTCTTGAGGGGATATCCGTACTGCACCCCTTCACACAATCCCGCCATTGCTTGCTGAAATCTCAGTAAAATTCGAAAGGTTTTGAAGGCCCCCATGTGTGGAATTTGCGGCATGGTGTTTTTCGATCAAGGCCGTGTAGTCGACCACAAGGAAGTCTTGGCAATGGCCCGTACCTTAATTCACCGCGGTCCTGATGGGGAAGGTGTTTGGATCGGTGGGCACGTTGGATTGGGGCATCGGCGGTTAGCAATCATCGATTTGCGCGAGGAAGCCAATCAACCGATGTGCAATGAAGATGGCTCCGTGTGGGTCACCTTTAACGGGGAAATTTACAATTTCCCTGATCTTAGGAAAGAGCTTGAAAGGAAAGGGCACGTGTTCCAGACCAATAGTGATACTGAAGTCATTGTCCATGCTTATGAGGAATACGGGCGGGGGTGCCTGGAGCACTTTCGCGGGATGTTTGCCTTTGCCCTCTGGGATGTGCGCACCCAAACTCTGTTTCTTGCCAGAGATCGGGTTGGCAAGAAACCCTTATATTATTTTGTTGGTCCGGACCGGTTTGTGTTCGGCTCGGAGATTAAGGCCATTTTGGCTGACCGTTCGGTTCCAGTTGATCCAGATCCCGTTGCGATTGATCATTTTTTAGCATTGCAATACATTCCCGCTCCCCTGACCGCCTTTAAGGGGATTCGAAAACTTCCCGCGGCGCATTGGCTCGAACTTCGGAATGGTTGTTTCGAGATTGGCCGCTATTGGAAACTTCATTATGAGCCGAAACGCCAGATATCTATGCCGGATGCTATGGCCGAATTCAAATGGCACCTGGCCGAAGCGGTCCGCTTACGGATGGTGAGTGATGTGCCATTGGGAGCGTTTCTCAGCGGAGGAGTGGATTCCAGCGCTGTCGTGGTAGCCATGGCACAAGAAGGGCGCTCGGCTGTTCGAACGTTTTGTGCCGGTTTTGAAGATGGTGCGTTTGATGAACGAGAGTTTGCACAAATGGTGGCACAACGCTATGACACACATCATGCCGAGCTTCTCGTGAAGGCGCCAGTCAGTGATATTCTTCCTCGGCTGATTTGGCATTATGACGAGCCGTTTGGGGATTCATCGGCTGTGCCTAGTTACGCGATCGCTGAACTGACTCGACAACATGTGACGGTGGTCCTCAATGGGGATGGCGGAGATGAAAATTTTGCAGGCTATGACCGATATATTACTGACCGTTTGGCTCGGAGGGCGGATTATGTCCCGCTGGGACTCAGGAGGAAGGTGAGCGCTCTTTTCCAGGGGCTTCCAGCTTCCTGGCGACAGCATTGGGGTATCGGGAGGTTATCACGCATTGCCGGAGTGTTAGCTTTGGAGCCAGGACGACGGTACGCCCATTGGGGAGCACATTTTTCCCCAACGGAACGGAACAATTTATATTCTGAGGCTTTTCAGGCCACCATCACTGAGAGCGATCCTGAAGAACTGTTTGTCAAGATTTTTGAGGCGACCGATGCCAAGGACTGTACCGATGCTGCCCTTGATGCCGATGTCAACCTGTATTTGGCAGATGATCTATTGGTGAAGATGGACCGCGCGACTATGGCCCACTCGTTGGAGGCGAGATCGCCATTGCTTGACCATGTTTTGATGGAGTTTGTGGCGACACTTCCACACCAGTTCAAGTTGTCAGGAAAAGAAAAGAAGTATCTTCTCAAAGCGTGTCTCCGGGGTTCTGTTCCCGATGCGGTCTTAGACCGCCCTAAAATGGGTTTCTGTGTGCCGTTGGCACGGTGGTTTCGCGAAGACTTACGGGAAATGGCCTATGACCTGTTGCTGTCCTCCCGAGCCATACAACGCGGGTACTTCCGGGCAGGCCGTGTGGAAGACTTGTTAAAGGATCATTGCCAAGCCAGAGCAGACCACGCTGCACAACTTTGGGACCTTTTGGTGCTTGAATTGTGGCACAGAACCTTTATCGATTCCCACCCCATCGAATCCCAATATCTTAACTAACCTGAGCAAATTGCCTTATGTTGAATCCCAAGTCGTCCGATTACTGCCATATAGGCCCTGAGGAGCGGCCACGACTGGTCGTGGTTATTGATACCGAGGAGGAGTTTGATTGGTCAAAGGATTTTTCTCGGGACAATATATCCGTCCGGTCCATGCAGTGGATTGGACGGATCCAGGACATTTTTGATGAA
>JADFRB010000361.1 GCA_022561525.1 Nitrospinota bacterium | reverse complement strand
GTCGAGCACGTGCTTTTGCCATGGTTGTTCTCCTTGAAAAATAATAATGTGAATGGATTCGATTTATTAGAAATCGTTGGTGCTGTTGACGTCAGGCACAGACTAACGATCCCATGAAGCTTTTGCAATGGAGCAAAGACGGGAGTGTGAGAGAAGTCTATTATGTGTGCCCTCTATTGAGGGAAAGATTTCTCCCTTCGGTCGAAATGACGAGGTTGGGGGCAGTGAAAGAGAAGGACCCAATTGCGAGAGTGGGTGAGAACTCTCGAGCGCGAAATCCTGGATTCCCCCGCGTTCCGTGCCAGTGATCTTTCTTCCCGTCCCGTGCCGCGAGGATGACGAGGCATTCATGGTTGAGCCACTGGCTTGGTTGATAGGCTACACTTCCTTTATGTCATTTATGTCATTTATGTCATTTCGAATCCCGTCCTGACGGTCGGAGGGAGGGATGAGAAATCTTTGTCCGTCCAATCGTTATTCCACGAAAGATTTCTCGTAAGACTCGAAATGACAGGGTTGGGAGTGCGAAAGAGATGAAAAACCATTCAGGATAAAAAAAGATGGCACTGTTCGCCATCCATCCACCTGGCATCCCTGTGGGTGGTTAAGCTGGTGGTGTGGATAGTTTGAGCGGAACCGGTTCCCAGGATTGGCCGCCGTTTCGGGAGCGAAAGAGGCCTTCGAGGTTGGTGCCGGCGTACAGGGTTTGTGGGTTCTTGGTGCTGATCGCGAGGGCGCGGATATTCAGGTTGGTGAGCCCTTCATTCATGGCTTGCCATGTTGTCCCGCCATCGCGGCTTTTGTGGATGCCTTCCCGGCTGGCCACATACAGCACGTCAGAATGGATCGAATCCAAGACGAGGTCGCTGAGAAATTGGTCGGGGAGGGATTCGGCAATGCGTTGCCAGGAGAGTCCGCCATCAGTGGTTTTGTACAGCCCTTTCAATGTAGCGGCGTACACGGTATCGGGATGATGCGGATCGATTTTGATTTTCACGACGTTGAGTGCACGAGAAGATTTGAGGATATCTGGCGGTACGAGTCCGCTGTTGACCTTTATCCATGTCTTAGAGCCATCGATGGATTTGTATACCCCACCGGTTGTTCCCGCATACAAGGTTTGAGGTTGGTTGGGATCCACATCCACCGTTACCACCATGAGGACTTCAATCATGCCCTCCATGCGTTTGATCCACGTATCTCCTCCGTTTTCTGTTTCAAATACGCCCATCGAGGTTGCGGCAAACAGATGCTGACTGGATCCTGGAACAAATTTCAACTCATGTACCACAGAGGTGATGGTGATGCCGGCGAGCCCAGTCCCTCTTGATCGCCACTGTTGTCCGCCACTAAAGCTTTTGAAGACGGCATCGCCTTTGGTCCCGGCATAGACGTTTGCTGGAAGCAGAGGGTCCACCGCAAGAGAAATCACACGGGAGTAGGTCATGCCCTTGGATACGTTTTTCCAGGTTTTGCCTTCGTCGCGCGTTTTAAAAATGTAATCATTCGTTGCGATATATAAGATGTTGGGCTTGGTAGGATGTAGTGCGACCTCGACCACTGCTTCTCCGCTTCCACCGCAAGCGGTAAGCGTGAGCAGAACAAGGGCGGATAGCAGATGGACTTTGGGGAAGTCGCGTTGGGAGGCCATTGGTGCTAGAGCATAGCGAGCACTGGGGGCAAACTCAAATGTCAAACCGTTTGCACGGTGTGTTAGGAGCGGGGGTTGATGGGGCTCTGACAAAACAGAATAGGTCAGTGCTGTTTCGGAGCAGGCTTTTTCTTCGGGGGAGGCGAAGTGATTATTGGAAGTGCCGACACTGAGGCTTTGTTTGAACGTTCAAAGATGGCCATGGCTTCGGGCATCCATTTTTGTAAATCGGAAATGCGGGTTTCATTGGCGGGATGAGTGGACAGAAACTCTGGTGGCGCACCTTGGGACGATTGTGCCATGCGCTGCCAGAGTCGCACGGATTCCCGTGGGTCATATCCTGCCTCGGCAGTGAGCAATAGCCCGATATAATCCGCCTCCGATTCATGGCTGCGGCTAAAGGGGAGCAGTACCCCAAGGCCAACTGCTTGGCTGGCGAGTTCACTCCCAACGGGGCCCATGCCCAGCGCGATTGTTACAACAGATAGGCCTAATTGCGCTGTGGAATTTGTGCTCATGCGTTCGGCCCCATGTCTGGCCAATGCATGGACCACTTCATGGCCCATGATGGCGGCGAGGCCATTTTCGTTTTTCGCTTCGGGAAAAATGCCCGTGTAAAACGCGATTTTGCCACCCGGCAGCGCCCAGGCATTTTTGGTTCTGTCATCTTTAATGACAGTCACGGCCCAGTTGAAGCTCTGTGCGCGTTCGGCATATTTAGATCGTTTGGCTGCGGCAATGATTCGCTTGGCAACCCGCTGGACCGGATCTACTTCAGCAGGATTTTTTGAAATTTTTATTTTTGGGTCTCCGAGCATTTGGGCATATGATTGCTCGCCCATTTGGATTTCTTGGGCTTCAGAAATCAACAGGAATTGCGAACGGTCGGTGTACGGGTTGCTGGAACACCCAGCGTGTAAGAATAGGACTGAGGAAAGGAGAAGGCTGAACGTGAGTGTGAAGTTTCGCATGATGCTGCGTGGCTCCTGGGGTCTGACTGTTCCCTCACTCA
>JADFRB010000360.1 GCA_022561525.1 Nitrospinota bacterium | reverse complement strand
GGGAGCACGGCGGACGCCTGGACTGGATCACCCGGTTCACAAAGGTCAAAAACACGGATTTATAATAAGGATAACTGATAATAAAGAAGGAAGTGATCAAAATTGGCTTGCCCTGATTGCGATCTTTTTCAGATGGTTTACAAGGCGATTGGCCAGAAGGCAAAGTGTATCGATGTGTTGATCGCGTTGGGGACGCATCCGCCGATGTCGGACCGGGACATCTGTCAATTGCTCGGAATTCGTGATGAGGAACGACAGTCGCTGTTCGCCCAGCTGATGCTCTTCAATCATGAATGGGACCGACCCGAATGTCTGACGCAGCTTGGAACACTCAGCCGCGCTGAGACCGAGACGATCTCCGGAGGGCTGCTGTCCGAAGAGGTCCCCGTCACCATCAACGCCCGCATCGCCTGTGTTAGCTCGTTCTACCGCTTTCTCATTCGTATGAGCCTGGTGAGCGCCAACCCCTGCGACCAGCTGGAGCGCCCCAAGGCGACACCGGCACTGCCCAGAGGGCTGACCGCCACCGACATCAAGAAGCTGCTGGAGGCGATTCCCAACAACCCAGTCGGACTTCGGGACCGGGCCATCATTCTAACCCTGACCCTGACCGGCAGACGGCGCACCGAAATACTGAACCTCAAAGCAGGCGACCTCATCCGGGATGGAGACGCTGTCCTGTACAGCTACCGGGGCAAGGGTGGTAAGCATGGCAAACGGGAGATGCCCCAGCCAGCGCTACGGGCCATGCAGCGGGCCTTTAAAGCCTTAGGCAAGGATTTCTTCGCCTCTGACACTCTTCTTCGTTTTAGGCGTGAAACGGTATGGTTGCGGGGCGTAAATGGTCTTAGCCGTGATGTTTCAGCGGTCAATGCCCCTCATGTCTCGTGCCTAGGGTGTTTTTGTCCGTGCCTGGATTGTCAAAATTGGAAAAATTGTGTGGGGTTACCAATCAGGGGAATGTCATTCGGTATGTGGGAGGTACCCACTTCCCAATCCCTGTCGCCGGTCACGCTCTCACCCAGCCACAACACGCGCCCCTGTTCGCGGCCGTCTACGTCAACGCTCACCGCGAATCGTTCGTTACCTCAGTTCCAGTGCGGATAGGCGCTTACTCAAACCAGAACGCCGAGTCATCCCTCCTATAACACTATCCTCTAACACTATCCTCCGGGCGCAGGCTATTTAATCAACGGGATTGGGGCATCTGCCGCCATATCCGAGCAAGCTGCCGGAGGGCTTTCGCCGACAGGTGGACCTATTCACACATTCAAGTCTGAGCGCTTGGGTCTCATGGCAATCAGAATCTTGGCCCGACCGCCCTGCACTTAATCTCAGGAAATTGGTTGGTTATTATTTCCACATGTTCTGAGGCAAGATCAATTTCCCTAATTAAAACGGCTAGGTGGTCAACCCAAGCCTGGACACGAGGAAATCAAGGAAAGACACTGGGGTGCCAGCGGCAGTCTGGGGCCTTTCCGATAACCATGATTGCACCATGTAGGGTACCCGGCTTGCAATGAAGTCCGCCCCGATAGCCCCTCTCGTCGCCCTCATCCCGATTCGGATCAAATCCTGCAACTCCCCTATCGTCCCTGGAGCCCCCGGTTCAAAGCTCAGCCATGCTTGATCTCTTTGCTCGGGTGTCATGTCAATTATGCTTCGGAGAATCCGGGCGGCCTCGTCATTTTTTTCCGTCGAACTTCTGTGCGTCTGGACGTAGACCTTCCAGTTCGGTTCAGCCTCGACGCCAACCTGAACAAAAATGCCAACCTGCTGTTGTTTCCTGAATATGGCGTGGAGTTTTTGTCCTAAATCGAGAAGGAACGTGCGCGCTCGTGAGTCAACGTCTTCTGTTCCGACTATTGTCGTATATACGGCAAGGGGTCCGTAAAGCTCCTCGAGAATACTCTCTTGATTTGGGCGATTGATCGCGCGATAGTTGGTATCCGGTGCATTTTGAATTGTGACCCCCACCTCCTGGGGATTAATGGCATGGTTTTGGAGTATGCCAGCCCAGTGTGTGTAGGATTGCTGGCGAAATTCTTGGAGGCCGAACCAAACGGTTTCAACTTTGTATTGGTAATGGTCTTGAGCAGGCCCTGAGTTCGTTTGCTCAGCCATTTGTCTCAACTGGCCGAGGGTGTCCTTGGTGATTTCCGGATAGACCAACTTGCGAATAGGGGCGAACCAATTATCTTGAATTTCGGGTTGAAACTGAACTTCTTGCGCTTGGTTCGACGCCAGTTGAATCTCGGATTGATAGACGCGAATCAAGGCGTCCTTAATCGATTGCAGGGATGGTGGGGAATCGAGTAATAAGAAGGTATTACTCAAGGTAGTCATTCCGTCGATGCCAGAAGGGGGAGCATTCTTCAGCGTGGCGGGAACTCCAACCGAAAAAAATCTCTCGATCGCGAGAGCCTGGCCGTGAATACCAACGCTGTCCCGTAGGCCGGCAAAGTATTCGATTAGATCATTCCGTTTAGTCTCGATCTCAAGAGCCTGCAAAGTGAATGAGACGATTGCTTCCCGTTCTATGTCAGGCGTGGAATTAGGCGTTGGCGCCAATTGAGCCAGAGAAGTATTCGGCGGAGGTGTTCGTGAAGACGGCGCCGAAGATGGTGTGCAGGAGACTGTCACCACCAACAGAAACGTCGCAATCGCCACGAAGG
>JADFRB010000013.1 GCA_022561525.1 Nitrospinota bacterium | reverse complement strand
CAGCCTTCGGGAGCCAAACTTCCGCCAAACGGTGGTGCTGCTCTGTGAGCATGGAGAGGAAGGGGCGCTGGGCGTGGTGGTCAACCGCCAAACCGAGATGAACATCACCGAGGTCCTTCCCCAGATCCCCATTCTCGAAGGCCAAAACCATATGGTGTTTGAGGGTGGCCCAGTCCAACGCAATCATTTATTAATTTTGTACAAGACCCCGGAGGGTCCAGAAGATACCCATCATGTATTTGATGGCGTGTATCTTGGCGGCAATATGACCGCCCTGGAAGACATCTTAAAGAATCCGTTCAGCCAGGATAATTTTCGCGCCTTCATGGGGTACTCAGGCTGGGCACCCGGCCAATTAGAATCCGAAATGGAAATCGGATCCTGGCTCACGCTGCCTGCCGACTCTTCCTTTATGTTTGATCGAGATCATACCCGCCTCTGGGGCGACATCTTACGGTCTCTCGGAGATCAATACGCGATCTATACGGATATGCCTACCGACCCACAGATGAACTAATCCGTCAGTAACGCCTACTGACTACCCATCCCTTAGGACCTGAGAGAAAATAACTTGGACAATTTCGCGCCAAGATTTGGGTCGGATTTTGACGGAACGATTGAGAAAACCCCCGAGGCATAGCACAGCTATGTTGAGGGTGTTTCGATTGAGGCCTGTTCAAAGATGGCCCGAAGATTGGATGCGAAATGTCCAAGTTATTTTCTCTCAGGTCCTTAGGCTTTCTCTTACACCGCCAAAGGAATCACGCGAGGCAAGGCCGCAAAAATTGCCCTGTGTACGAACGCTCGATCTCGACAATATCTTCAGGGCGGCCTTCCGCCACAATTGTTCCCCCCTTATCGCCACCCCCGGGCCCAAGATCTATGACCCAGTCCGCTGATTTAATCACATCAAGCTGATGTTCCACCACAATGACCGAATTGCCGGCCTCGACCAATCGACCCAGCATCTCCAATAATTTCTGAATATCAGCAAGATGGAGCCCTGTTGTGGGTTCATCCAGGATATATAGAACACCACGATCAAGTGATGCAGGATCAGGAATGTGAGAAGCATTTTTGGCCTTGCGCTTTTCAGACACCGATGCCAGCTCGGCAGCCATCTTTAACCGTTGAGCTTCCCCTCCGGACAGGCTGGGGGCAGATTGACCCAATCGGAGGTAGCCAAGCCCAAGGTCAAGAAGAAGTCCCAACACGCGCTGCAAACCCACTGCCGTCCCGCGAAATACCTGCTGCGCCTCTTGCACCGTGAGACCAAGGATCTCGTCAATGGAATACCCGCGCCATCGCACCTGAAGCACCTCAGGGGTAAAACGACGACCCTCACACGTCTCACACGTCACGTATAAATCCTCGAAAAAATACATTTCGAGTTTCTCCAACCCATTCCCCTGGCACCGCTGGCACCGGCCCAATCCCGCATTAAAGGAAAAATGCGACGGCGTCAGCCCACGTTGTTTTGCGGCAAAGGTTTCAGCAAACAATTGCCGGATGTGCTGGTAGGCTTTCATGTACGTGATAGGATTCGATCGCGGCGTTCGGCCAATCGGGGCTTGATTGATCATTCGAATCGTTCGCAATTGACTCAAGCCTTCGATTTTGTCAAATCGCCCTATTGGCAGAAATTCCACCCCAAACGCGCGTGCGGCCGCTCGATACAAGGTCTGTTCAACCAAGGTACTTTTCCCCGATCCCGAGACCCCCGTCACGCACACAAGCATTCCTAAGGGAAACCGAACCGTCAGGTGTTGCAGATTATTCGCCCGCGCGCCATGAAGGGTCACGAATCGTCCGCTGTCAGGCCGTCGCACCTGGGGAATAGGAATCTGCTTTTCACCTCGGAGATATTGTGCAGTTAACGCATGAGGATGTCTCATGAATTGCTCGCGTGGAGCCGAGCACACGATCGTGCCGCCTTGTTCACCAGCCAATGGGCCAAGCTCAATCACATGATCGGCTTGCTCGATGATCTGACGGTCATGCTCCACAACCACCACCGTATTCCCGCGATATGCCAGCTCTTGTAAAATTGTGGCCAACGTCGCCGTGTCCCGCGCATGAAGGCCAATCGTGGGCTCATCCAACACATACAGCGTGCCAACAAGATGAGACCCCAGTTGATTGGCAAGAGAAATTCGTTGGGCTTCACCGCCAGAGAGCGAGCGGGTTTCCCGCAAGAGCGTGAGGTAATCCAAACCGACTCGCAAAAGAAATTTGAGTTTATGCCGCACACGAGGGAGCAGATCACGGGTAAGATCAGCTTCAAATGGCGTGAGGGGAAGGTGCTTCAACCATTCGTCCAATTGCCCCACAGTCAATTGAGAAACTTCATGAATATTCCGACCGTGGATTTTGACATTCAAGGCCTCCGGTTTCAGCCGGCTACCACCACAAGACGAACACGAAACCGGACTGCGGTACCGGCTCAACAACACTCGCACATGAAGTTTATATCGCTTGCCTTCGAGCGTCGAAAAAAACTTGTCGATCCCCTTGAGCCCCTTGGCTCCCTTCCACAGTAACGCCCGATGTTCATCACTCAATTTTTGATACGGTGTCGTGATGTCGATCCCGTACTGTTTTGCCCCACGCAACAACTGATGCTGCCACCAGATGGCCGAAGGTTTGGTCCAGGGTTCAATCGCACCCGCAGCCAACGAGCGCGAGGGATCAGGCACCACCAACGCCTCGTCATAGCGCAACACATTGCCAAACCCTTTGCATTCCGGACAGGCGCCTAAGGGATGATTGTATGAAAAGAAAACCGGACGCTGATGCCCGGCTTTGTACCCGCAGGTCTTGCAACGTGCATCGGCGCTATACAGGAAGGAGCCTTGGTCAATCACATCAACCCGACACTGGCCCTCTCCTTCCCGATAGGCGGCCTCCACCGCTTCCATCACACGAGAGCGATTATCTGGCCGAAGCACCAATCGATCGAGGACTACATAAAAAAGTTTGGGCCAGCGTTTGGGTAAGGGATCCGAACCATCCAAGGACAACACTTTTTCTTTCACAAGAACGCGAACAAATCCTCGACGAAGCAACCAGTCCACAACGGACACATCTTTCGAGACCTTCAATCCCGCAAGCGGAAATAACACCATGGCCCGGCCTTGTGGAAAGTTATCCAGCAACCCGTCCACAACCGCTTCCGGCAAATCCGCACAAACCTCGACTTGACAGGTAGGACAAATAGGTCGGCCCATTGTCGCAAACAAGAGACGGAGATGATCGGCGATCTCGGTGGCTGTCCCGACTGTCGAACGAGCCGTTCGAACGGAATTCTTCTGTTCAATCGCAATGGCCGGACGAATGTTCTCGATATGGTCAACCTCGGGCCGATCCAATCGCTCCACAAACATCCGCGTATACGTCGAGAGTGATTCAATAAAACGCCACTGCCCTTCGGCAAACAACGTGTCAAACGCCAGCGACGACTTCCCCGACCCCGACACCCCCGTCACCACCGTCACAGCATTGTGCGGAATCGTGACAGAAATATTGCGGAGATTATTCTGCCGCGCACCACGGATAATGATTGCGTTATGAGTGTGTCGTTCTGTCACTGAACCCAAATCCTCACCTCATTGTGACATACCACTCCATCCACGGAAATCGGAGACCAGGGATGGATGATTTTTACCGATTTGAGAGGTGATATTTCAAAGTGTGGTGGAAAAATCGCCATCGAGCCAACCGAATGGTCTGAAGGGAGAAGTTGTTAGGCCGCAGGTTCGTCGGGAGGTGGATCAGGGAATAGGACGAATCGATACAAACGGATTTCGACTTTTTCGAGCGTGGCAAGGCCTTCGGGGATGAATTCGTCGAGGATCGGAAGGAAAAATTCTATCGTGTTTTTGGCATCGACGGCTTCGATGTCGTGGCCATGGCACCTCAAGTAAAACACTTGCAATTTGGGAATTAAATCCCATAATACAAAGTATGATTAGCCGAGTCTACAGTCGACACGTTCGAGATAAACTGACCAAGTTCCCGGCAGTGGCTTTGCTTGGCTCTCGCCAATGCGGCAAGACGACCTTGGCCCGCCAGCTCAATGGGGCCTATTTCGACATGGAAGCAGAAGGTGACCGAACCCGCCTGGACGCCGAGTGGGATGCCCTTGCTGAGTCAGGCAAGTTGGTCGTCATCGACGAAGCGCAGCAGGCTCCAGAGGTGTTCTCCCGATTGCGCGGTACCATTGATGCTGATCGCAAGCGCAATGGTCGCTTTCTTTTGCTTGGATCCGTGTCGCCAGTGCTGATGAAGGACGTATCGCAGTCACTCGCGGGACGTCTCGGAATCGTGAACATGGGACCATTTCTCCTGACCGAGCTCAAATCTTCTCAACAGGATGATCTCTGGTTGCGCGGAGGGTATCCCGATGGTGGCATCCTGACCCCGCATAGGTTTCCTGAGTGGCAGCAACATTATCTGGAAAACCTTGTGGCTCGTGACCTGCCCACATGGGGCTTGCCGGCGAAACCGCAACAGACGACTCGCCTACTTGCCATGCTGGCCGCCATTCACGGTCAGCCGCTGAATTCCTCGCAGTTAGGTTCATCCCTGTCGCTAGACCACAAGACCGTACTCAAGTACTGTGACTTTCTAGAGGGAGCCTTCCTCATCCGACGTCTCTACCCTTACTTTGCGAATGTCAAGAAGCGCCTCGTCAAGACCCCTAAGGTCTTCTGGCGTGACAGCGGCTTGCTACACGGGTTGATGAATGTGTCCCATCTCGAACACCTCTATCGTCAACCGTGGCTCGGACACAGTTGGGAAGGTTTTATCATTGAACAAACATTGGCCATGATCGCGGCTACGGGGAAGGGAGCCCAACCGTTCTACTTTCGTACCTCCGATGGCTACGAGTTGGATCTTGTCCTCGATTGGGGGACAGAGCGGTGGGCAATCGAAATCAAACTGACGAGCAACCCCTCCACGGGTATGATCAACCGATTGCAGAAGACCGCCAAGATGATTGGCGCCAAGAAACAGGTCCTGATCTGTCGCATTGCCCGGAAAATCGAAAACGAACGTCTGCTTATCATCAACCCTTCCGGCTGGTTACACAGGTTCACGAAATAACCCTGGAAACAGCAGTTGGACGCAAAACAGCCGTGTAAGATATTGGTGTGCATCGTGAAAGAAAAAAGTCGTGGCCACCTCGGTGGTGATAAGCCATTTTTGTATTTTGCGAGGAGCCTGTCCGAGATTAGCGATCGTGACGAGGGGGCGCTGGTTTGAGTCAGATGTTTCGATCGTTTGAGGCGAATAGTGGTGACTATTCAACGAAAAGGATCGAAAGATCTGGCCAAATCCAGCGCACCCGCGGTAGATCCGCTAATCTTGGACAGGCTCCTGGTGCTCTACGACAATTGACGACTCCTATTTCCCCACCTGAGGTGTCGGGATGACGGTTGCCATGACCCAAGATACCTTTCATCGTCTTCGGGCCATGATCTATACCAAAAGTGGGTTGGAGTTCCCAGAATCCAAAAAGTATTTACTCGAGAGTCGTCTGAAACAACGGCTAGCCGATACTCACTGCCGAACCTATGAAGAGTACTTCAATTACTTGCGATTTGATCCCAATCGGGACAAAGAACTGATCGAGTTGTTTAACTGTGTGACGACCAATGAAACCTATTTTTTTCGAGACCATACTCAGATCGATTGCTTTCGGCGGTTGATCCTTCCTCACGCGATCAAAGAACGGGAAAAAAATCGCAAACTTCGAATGTGGTGTGCAGGCTGTTCTTCGGGTGAAGAACCTTTCACGCTCGCCATGGTGGTGGCAGAAGAATTTCCGTCATTGGCTGGATGGAATATTGAAATTCTTGCGACGGATATCAGTGAGCACATTTTGGCATTGGCACGGCGAGGGGTGTATGGACCCTATTCGGTTCGGAATGTGCCGCCTACCTATTTGCGGAAATATTTCGCGGCAAGTGAAGGCCAATATACCGTGGGGCCGATCTTACGGAAAATGGTGAAGTTTTCGAGTGTCAATTTATTTGACTCAGTGCAGATGCGTGCGTTTCGAGACATCGACGTGATCTTTTGCCGTAATGTGTTGATCTACTTTGACCAAGAGGCCAAACGAAAAATTGTGACGAGTTTTTATGATGCTCTGCTGGATTCCGGCGTATTGGTGATTGGGTTTTCCGAGTCACTGAGCGGGGTGAATCGTTTGTTTCTACCCCTTCCCTGGAATAAAACCGTCATGTACGGCAAGGCCAGCTCCACGGTTGCTGCTCCCTATACTACCCTGGCGAGTGCCGGCCTTGCTTCTCCATCGTTCCAAAGTGTGGGACGTGGTGATCCGCGATCCGAAGGCGTCTCTATTCATTCACCCATGTCTTCTCCAATACCGACAGGTGTCCCTGTTCCCAGCACCATTTCCGGGTCAGGTATTGACGGTGGAGGCGGAAAGCTAAAGAGAGAACCCCGATGAAACCGATAATGGATGAAACACACCCTGGGTCCGTGATTTTAGTCGTGGATGACTGCCGAATGACCCGTCGATTGCTGTCAATGTATCTCAGGGGAGCCGGGTATGAGGTGATAGTCGCGG
The DNA here is from genome assembly GCA_022561525.1 of Nitrospinota bacterium. Lineage (GTDB taxonomy): Bacteria > Nitrospirota > Nitrospiria > Nitrospirales > UBA8639 > Nitronereus. Next base: position 6,563 of record JADFRB010000013.1, on the reverse strand, counting down.
AAAACGGGTTAGACGCGTTGGAGAAATTGGGACGAGAGTCGTGTGCGGTCGTGATTACGGATTTGAATATGCCGCAAATGAATGGAATTGAATTGACACGCTCACTCAAGGATCACCCGTGCTACCAGGATCTTCCCGTGATCATGTTGACGACGCAAGGCGAAGAGCGGGAACGAAATAGTGGATTGGAAGCGGGTGTGTCGGCCTTTTTAACCAAACCGATTACGCAGGAATTGTTGATCACGGAAATTGCCCGGGTGCTGCCACCAGCATGTCAGGCGGTTCCGGCGCCCATGGCCTAAAAAGATTCGGATCACGATTTACGGGAGAAATACACATGTCAAATTTAGATCTCACTCTCAAAGTGTTGGTTGTGGATGATATGTCCACAATGCGGCGGATCATCAGAAATGTCTTGAAGCAGATTGGGTACACGGATCTTCATGAAGCAGAAGATGGAGCGGTTGGGCTCAAGAAACTCAGGGAAGGTGGATTTGGTCTCGTAGTCTCGGATTGGAATATGCCTGTCATGTCGGGGATTGAGCTGTTGCGGGCTATTCGTGCTGATTCGGACATAAAACATTTGCCGGTCCTTATGGTGACCGCCGAAGCGCAAAAAGACAATATCATCGAGGCCGTCCAGGCCGGCGTCAGTAATTATGTCGTTAAGCCGTTTACGGCGGATGCGCTGTTGGAGAAATTGGAAAAGATCTTTGCCAAGAAGATTGTGAATGCCTAAGGCTGGCACATTGTTTGGGATGTGTCACGGCCAAATAGGGGGCTCATGTTAATAGATCGAAGTTACGAGACTGACGAAATTGAAGATACCGAACCGCTTCAGGCGACGGAAGAGCGGACGATTTATGAGGAGTTGGGTGAGTTAACGAAGTATGTCGAGGCCACCACGCGGGCGATTCGTGATATGGAGTCCCCGGTGGCGAGCACCGCCGATCAATTGCCACAGGCCAATAATTTTTTGGTCGACCTTTCCCGGATGACCGAAGAGGGAACACATAAGGTCATGGCTTTGACTGATGAGATCGAGGGGAATCGGACAGCCATGACGAAATCCTTGGAAGAGGTCCAGGCTTTGTTGGCGAACCCGGACGGCCATGAGGCTGCGCGCGAACGGATTGCAGCAGTCATGCAGGTGCTTAGACAGGATGAAACCCGGCTGGTAAATATTAGTGTGGCCTTGTCGTTTCAGGATTTGGTGGCTCAGCGGGTCAAGAAGTTGGTCACCATTATGGATGATGTCCAGCACAAGCTCTTGAAGCTTGTGGTGATTTTTGGGCTCAAGCAAGACCAAATCAAGGCCAAGCATGAAGACCGAGGCCATGAAATGCTCAAACAGTTAGAGGCATCGAATAAGACGGGGTTGGAGCAGAATTTGGTGGACGATATTTTAGGGGAATTTGGGTTCAATTAATGTGCGTTAGGTGGGAAACGGAAAGCGGGAAATGGAAAACGGAAAGCGGGAAGGAAACTTCCGCACACCTTTCTCCTATCGCCTTCTGTTTGACGTCTCACGTGTCACGGAATCGACGGAGTGATTCATGAATGACGAGATGAAAGAGATCTTAAGCGACTTTTTAGCGGAAACCACGGAAATGCTGGAATCTCTGGATCAGCAATTCGTGACCCTTGAGCATGACCCCGGCAATACGGAGTTGCTCAATGAGATTTTCCGATGCATGCATAGTATGAAAGGTGGCGCGGGATTTTTAGGTTTTACCCATTTAGTCGAAGTCACCCATCATGCTGAGAGTCTCATGAATAAACTCCGGACTGGAGAGATGACGGCGACCAGACCCATCGTCGATATTATTCTCGAGGCGGTCGATGTGATTAAGTTGCTACAGGATGATATCCGTGCCACAGGGGAAGATTCTCACGTGGAAACCGACTTGGTCGTGACGAAATTGACCCTGACTCTTGAAAGCGCAACGGATTTGGCACCGGCGGCTCCTGCTCCGTCCCCTGCTGTTGCGACAGCGGAAGTGTCTGCAGTAGCTGTGGCTCAAGAGACAACGAGTGCAGAGGCGCCTTCGGCTCAACCGACCCTCTCTCCAGCAACGTCTGACACGTCAGTTTCGGCTTCTGAAGAGCCTAGCTCACCGCCAGCAACGGCATCAAACAGTCCGACTGAGTCTGAACATTCGACGCACACACCTGAAGCCATTCCTGAGCCTCTGGCATTAACTGACATGCTGTCCAAAATGAAAGAAACCACCTCTCGTATTGAAGCGGCGTCTCAAGCAAAAACCAAACTGCCGGGACCTCGTGAAGAGGATCAAAGCGTTCGGGTGGAAACCGGTCGGTTGGATCATGTGATGAATCTCGTGGGTGAATTGGTGCTGAGTCGTAATCGGCTCATTAAGTTGGTTGGGAGCTTGGAAGAACAATATGAAAACGATGGGGTGGTTCGTGAACTTGGAGCCACCTTAGCTCAACTCAATCTCGTGACCAGTGACTTGCAGTTGGGGGTCATGAAAACCCGCATGGTACCCATTCGAAAGGTCTTTGCCAAATTCCCACGATTGGTGCGGGATTTATCCCATAAACTCGGCAAGCAGGTTAGGCTGGAACTCTCGGGTGAAGACACGGAAGTGGATAAATCCGTGGCCGATGAGCTGGGTGATCCATTGGTCCACTTGGTTCGGAATTCTATTGATCATGCCATTGAACTCTCTCCGGAACGTCAAGCAGCAGGGAAGATGCCAGAAGGGTACGTCCGCTTAGCTGCGTCCCAAGAAGGGAACAGTATTGTCATTCGGGTTCAAGACGATGGCCGTGGACTGCCAATCCAAAAAATCAAAGCGAAGGCATTGGAAAAAGGATTGATAGCGGAAAGTGAACTGGCTGGAATGAGTAATCGTGATGCCATGAATCTCATTTTCTTGCCTGGGTTTAGCACGGTGGAACAGGTCACCGATGTGTCGGGGCGTGGTGTGGGCATGGATGTGGTTCGAACCAACATTAGTCGGATGAATGGCAGTATCGAACTTAATTCGGAAGAGGGAAAAGGGTGTTTGATGACGATCAAGTTGCCACTGACCGTGGCGATTATTCAGGCGCTCCTTGTTGAGGTGGAATGCTCAACCTTTGCGGTGCCCCTAGCCACAGTGATCGAGGCTGTCAAGGTCACCAAAGATGATATGAAGATTATCAATGGACAGGCCGTGTTGAATTTACGAGAACGCATTCTTCCCTTGGTTCGATTGGCTGATGAATTTGGGATTCCAGCCATTAAACAATCCGAGGAGTCGTATGTCGTCGTTGTGGCCATTGGAGAGCGGAGATTGGGACTGGTGGTTGATCGTCTTCGGGCTCAGGAAGAAGTCGTCATCAAATCGCTTGGGGACTATTTATCCGATGTCGAAGGTGTAGCAGGAGCGACCATTACGGGTGATGGAAAAGTGGTGTTAATCTTGGATATGGCGAATATGGTCCAAAGGGTTGGAACGCTTTCAGTCGCTGGAGCGGTAATGGTGGGGTGAGAGAAGCGGAAGGCGGCAGAGCAACAAGGGATCGTCTTTTGCATTTTCCTCCATTTTCCCGTCTCCCGTTTCACACCTTCCGTTCCCCGAAGAGGAGAACATTATGTCGAATTTGATGACTGAAATTGATCAACGCACGCAGCTGGCGGGTACCAATAAAATGGAACTCCTCCTGTTCTCTCTCGGCACGGAGGAAATCTATGGCATCAGTGTGTTCAAGATTCGTGAAGTGATGAAGCTTCCGGCTGTTACGAAAATCCCGGATTCTGATCACCGTATCATTGGGATAGTGAACCTTCGAGGAGAAAACATTCCATTAGTGGATTTGAAGCTATCGATAGGCTTAGGGCCTTTGGACAATGAGAATCTCAAACTGCTTATCACCGAATACAACGACAACAAGCAAGGCTTTTTGGTCGCGTCGGTCGATCGGATTGTGCGGGTGTCTTGGGATCGGGTGAAAGTCCCACCCGCGATGGTTCGGACGAATGGCCAGGGCGTGGTGACTGCGGTGACCCAACTCGATGATGGGCGCATGGTGCTGATCTTGGATGTAGAAAAAGTGTTGGCCGAAATATTGGTGAAATCGGATGAGGAATTGTATGGCGGCATTGAGGTGACGCCGTTGACCAAAGGCAAGCATGTTTTAATTGCGGATGATTCCCTGGTGGCTCGAAAGCAGCTGTCGAAAGCACTCGATCGCATGGGGATGACGTATGAGGAAGCCACTACGGGAAAAGAAGCCTGGGAACGAATGCAAGCGATTGCGGAGCAGGCAGCGCGAGAGGACCGCGATGTTCAAGAATTAGTGGCAATGATTTTGACCGATATTGAAATGCCTGAGATGGACGGATTTACGTTTACCAAGCATGTCCGTGCTGACCCGCGTTTTGGAAACATTCCGATTCTCATGCATTCCTCGCTTTCGGGGACCTGTAATGTTGAACATGGGAAAAACGTTGGCGTGACCGATTACGTCTCAAAGTTTGATGCCAGGCATTTGCGTGAAGTGGTCACACGGGTATTTGAGGCTGAAGCGAACAAGGCGGTTTCGGCGTAAAGAGAACCGGAAGACGGGAAACAGAATACGTGAGATGGAGTGCTAGTCCAAAGGAGAATGATTATGTCGCAGTCAATGGGATGGTTGGGGAAAATAAAGTTGACCACGAAATTGGTCGGGTTGCTGTTGCTCTTTGGGGTTATCCCCATGGCCGTAGTGGCCTATATTGGCTTTAGCGCCACCGGCAATATTGAAGCGAGCGTCGGACAGCGATTCCAATTAGTCAGCGAAAACATCGCTGATAAAATCGATCGGAATCTGTTTGAACGATATGGAGACGTCCAGGCGTTTGCGTCAAACCGGATTGTGGGGGAACGGCTCAATTGGTATGTGGATGATCTGCAAGCCAATGAAATTACTCAAGCTATGAATGATTATGTGGCCACCTCTGGCATCTATTACCTCACAATATTTGTGGATATGGACGGTGATGTGATTGCCGTGAATTCCAAGGATGAAAAGGGCAATGCCATTGATACCGCCGCCTTCTATCAACACAACTTTAAAAATGCTCCATGGTTCAAAGCCCTGCAAGCGGAGCAATACACGACGAAGATGCCATTTACGGCATCGGGCAATGATGTGTCCACTGGAACCTTTATTGAAGATCTCCATGTGGATGAGCACGTCAAAGCTGCCTATCCCGGAGATGACGGGTTGACGCTCGGTTTTTCTGCTCCGGTGTACCAGAGCGGGGAGGTGATTGGGTACTGGACAAATCGTGCAAAGTTTTCGTTAGTCGAGGAGATCGTTCAACAAACCTATCAAGAATTTAAACGATCAGGAATGCCAGGAGCAGAGCTGACCTTGTTAGATTCCCAAGGTCGTGTCCTGGTGGATTATGATCCGAGTCAACAGGGAACCCAAGATGTGGTGCATGATCTTGGCCAAATCATCATGAAATCCAATTTGGCAGACCATAATGTGGCCATGGCCCAAGAAGCCGTGGCCGGGAAGAGTGGTTTCATGGAATCGTTTCATGTCAACAAGCAGATTTCGCAGATTGGAGGGTTTACCCATTTACGGGGCGCTCTTGGATACCCGGGGATGAACTGGTCTGTGTTGGTTCGGGTGCCATCGGATGAAGCGGTGAAGGAGGCCACGGCGATTCAGCGAGATATCTGGTTGGCCGTATTAGTGTGTTTAGGGGCAATTTTCCCAATTGGCATATGGATTGGTCGGGCTGTGGTTCGTCAAATCATGCCTGTGGTTGCGGTAGCCAAGCAAGCCTCAGAAGGGGATCTTACGGCACGAGTGCCTGTGACAACACAAGACGAGCTAGGAGAAATTGGACAGGCGTTCAATAAATTTTTGGACAATTTAAACGTGATGATTGGGGAAACAGCACAAGTTGCCCATACCATGGCCGCGGCGGCAGAGGAATTGTCCGTCAATGGCACGCAAGTCGCGCAAGCGAGTCGTGAACAATCCAGCCAATCGACTCAAGTGGCCTCGTCGGTTGAGGAGATGTCCGCGACAGCCAATGAAATGACCAGAAACGCAAAGGTCATGGCTTCTACGGCGAAGGAACTGAATGGGACGGCGGTCAAAGGTGGTGAAGTCGTGACCAATTCGATGAGAGGGATGGAAGCGGTCGCCAGCACGATGCAAGTGTCCGCGGGACGTATTCAAGCGTTAGGGCAGCAATCCCAACAAATCGGGGAAATCATTCGGGTCATCGAAGATATTGCAGACCAAACCAATTTATTAGCGTTGAATGCGGCGATTGAGGCTGCCCGAGCCGGTGAACAGGGCCGGGGATTTGCTGTGGTTGCCGACGAAGTTCGAAAGCTGGCCGAACGAACAGGGAAAGCGACCAAAGAGATTGGCGCGGTGATTGAAACTGTTCTGACTGGAACTAAAGAAGCCGTCGCCTCCATGGAAACGGGGACGATTGAGGTGCAAACCGGCATGCAATTAGTCAATGAAGCCGGTTTACGCTTGACGGAAATTGTGACTGGTGTGCAAAAGGTCACGGAAATGGTACAGCAGCTTGCTAGGTC
>JADFRB010000359.1 GCA_022561525.1 Nitrospinota bacterium | reverse complement strand
TGCGAATTGAGATGCGCCAAGAGATTTTGAAATTCCATGAACAATGCGGAGCTATTTCGATCTATGTCACTCATGATCAGCATGAAGCCATGACCATGGCAGATCGAGTGGTCATCTTAAACCAAGGCGTAGCCTGTCAGACAGGAACACCGGAAGAGGTCTACAATAATCCTGTTGATCAGTTTGTTGCAGGATTTGTGGGATCTCTACCCATGAATTTTATCCATGGACGTGCCATTCTACATGAGGGGAGGTCGTTTTTTCAGTTGGGCTCCTATAAAATTGATTTGAGTCATATCGGTACGGATTTACGATTAGACTGCTCGAAAAATTCTGGCGGACTGATTTTAGGTGTTCGACCAGAAGATATCTATCTTGATGAACATTATAGCCATGCCGTCGCACCGAGTCCCAAGATAGCTGCTCAAGTGAAAATGGTTGAATACCTAGGCGATTCGACTATCGTTCATCTTGAGGGCGATATAGGGAGTTTTACATCTCGATTTAATAAAGATCTCAGGGTCAAAAAAAGCGAAATTTTAAACTGTGTATTTGATTTGAAAAAGTTACATCTGTTTACCGAGGAAGGAAACAAACTACCATATTAAAGCGGCTTGCTCATAATTGTTCATTAAATAGGGTCAGACTCGAATAAAATGTCGATTCTCTTTAAACAGGGGCTGGGCTTTCTTTTAATCGAATCTGACATTATTTCTCAAGGCACAGCGCAACTCGACAGAACATCAGGCTTCTTGGGGCCATGGCCCTCTGATCGGCTGTTGGTTGCTCCCGACCATCCCAAGGCTTCTCGTTTCCTCCAAGGTTGATGGTGTGAGGTTGGTTTGCCAGAAGACCTGAAACTGGTGTTTCGAGTTTTGGACCATACGAGAGTACTGAAATATTTTGCCGGGATTCCTGTTAGGAATTAGTCTTGGGTAATGTTTGGTTCTGAGTAACTTGGTTTAGTGAAACTTTTAAAATACATCAGAATATCCCGGACAGAGACCATCCCAACGACCTTCCCCGCTTCACGTACCACCAAATGGCGAATCCCAAAATCACCCATCCTGTCGATAGCATCCCGTACCGTCTTCGTTGATTCAATACTTATAACGGGCTGATTCATTAAAGCTTCGACAGAAAGCGTCGAAACATTTTTCCCTTCGGCGGCAGCTTTTCGTACGAAATCAGTCTCAGTGAGAATGCCCACATATTCATCATCTTTTGTGACGAGCAGTGAACCAATTCGTTCATCCCGCATTCGACGAGCTGCCGCAATGGCAAACTGGTCAGCATCAATGGATTTGATGTTTTTTCTCATGATCTCAGCTAAGTCTGACATGAGGATTCCTCCGTTTTGAAAGTCAAAAGAGTGCTAGAATGCGATAGGAGCGAATTCCCTTATGGGCACCTCTAAAAACCGTCCTTTTCCGTGATGGCAGCGTCAGCCGCGTGCTCACATCCTCATGTATTCGCCCATACACTCCGGTTTTCCGCGCGCGGCTTCCTTGCCCTCACAAAAAATGCCTGGTTTGTAGAGGTGCCCTAATGTATTGGGAAGTGCCTATATTTTTTTCACGTAGAAACTGCAGTTGGGCGCGATGTCGTTCAAGTTATTTTTGTGCGAGCCCTAAGGGCGGGCGGATTTTTCGGATGATTTCTTTCATAAGAATTTTTTTCGGCACCCAATTTGTGAGGAGAGACCAAAGCGTACCTTGCCATCCAATGGTGACGACCGTTTGATTTTTCTGTAAGGCCGCAAGGGATACCCGAACGACTTGTGAAGCCGTCTGCATGGAGATGGGGCTCGAAGGCTGAAACCCCGCGGAAGCATGAAAGTCTGTTTCCGTCTGGCCTGGGCAGCAGGCTTGTATGTGGACTCCTGTTGACTGTGTTTCTTCGGCCAGCGCTTCGGAAAAGGAATTGAGAAACGCCTTGGTGGCCGCATACTCTGCCAGGTATGGCATGGGGAGCATCCCTGCAATCGAGGACACGTTAATGATAGCCCCTGATCCACGTTCTATCATGCCAGGGAGAAACAGCCGAGTGCTTTCCACGACCGTTTGGATATGCAAATGGAGCATCTCCTGAATGCGTGGCAAAGAATGCGAGACAAACTCACCGTATAACCCAAAGCCGGCGTTGTTGATTAAGAGGTCCGGCGTCAGTCGATAATTTCTGGCGACCACGAACAATTGATGGGCGGATTGGGGTTGGGCCAAATCAAGGACACACACATGTGCGTGAATGGACTGGTTCGTCTCCAGTTCGTGCGAGAGTTGCGTCAGGCGTTCTTCATCTCGTGCCACCAGAAGAAGATCATAGCCTTGGCCGGCCAGCACACGGGCATACTCGGCACCAATGCCTCGTGAGGCTCCAGTGATAATGGCAAAGGGGGGATCCGATGTCGTCATATCGAGGACTCTCTCTCCAGCCACAATCATCGTGATTTGAATCGTTCACGCCAAAGATCAAAAAAAGAAATCGGACTAATTTCTACCAACCTCTCGGTTATCCTAGCGTGTCTTTAGGAAACGTCAAGGTAGCCGAAAAAGAAGGCGAAGGCATGGTTAGGAGCCTGTCCGAGATTAGACGAATCTACTGAGGATGCGCTGGATTTGGTCAGATATTCGGTCCTTTTCGTTGAATAGTCCCACTATTCGCCTCAAACGATCGAAACATCTGACTCAAACTAGCACTCCCTCG
>JADFRB010000358.1 GCA_022561525.1 Nitrospinota bacterium | reverse complement strand
TATTTACTTCGCTTCGGGACCTCCAACAGAAAATTGAAGCCATGTCTGGGGCTTTTGAATTAGGTGAATGGCAAGAGTTCGTCAAACGCTATGGGCACCTCATCATTTGGACATTGGCCAATCTTCGTCAAAAATGGATAGCCGAGGTCGAAGGGAACATTCGATATGTGGATAGTCACAAGAAGCCGTTTCTCCATTGCATCGCGATATATGAATATCATGAGCCAGAATATTTTTCGGACGTACTCAATAAAAGCGGAGGTTGGGAACATGATTCCTCAATAGATCACCCATCAGACTCCTATCCCAAGATATGGATTCAAAAATCCTCCATCGCGGGAGACGGTCCGGTTCACCTCACAAGTCGGCTAACCTTGACTCCCTCACAATTGGTTGCCGAAGCCGACTCGCTGGATCATTTTAATGATTTGAAACACTTTCTTGCCTCGACGTTTGGATTTTCTCTCCATTTCAAGGGAGAAACGAATGATGAGCCATCACATTCCATTCCTAAGTTCGACCTCTTACAAGAGGAACTTCCTCACGTCTCAAAAACGGTTTCCACCCAGGAGGAACATCGCTTACTCTCTCAGTTGCTAGAATCAGCGTATTTGGGTTGGGCCGAACATTCATGCCCAGCGTTACACAACCAAACCCCTCGCCACGTTGCGTGCCAAACCGAAGGTAAGGACCAAGTCGCGAATCTCATTAACGAAATGGAACAATACGATTTGGCAAAAGAACGAACAGGGGAATTAGGCTTTGATTACAATATGCTCCGCTCCCATGTTGGGTTGGAACCTGTCCAAGATTAGACGGATCTACTGCGGGTGCACTGGATTTGGCCAGATTTTCCGATCCTTTTCGCTAAATAGGACGACTATTCGCCTCAAATGATCGAAAAATCTGACTCAAACCAGCACACCCTCGCGACGATTGCCAACCTCGGACAGGCTCCTTGATCAGTAGTACCCATCTTTATCAAAAGAGAATAGAATTTCCTCGGCGTAAAATTTTGATCTCCTATTTTGCTCTTCTCTTATGGAAAACCAGACCTCCTCCTGTATTTCCTGAGGCTCACCTCCTTGCCAAATCTTCATTTCAAGTTCTCATCGATACCTTAAAAAAACACCAATACAAAGTCCTTGGTCCAGTCGTCCAAGAGGGGGCAATTAAAAAAGGGGCTGGCGTAGGAAATTTGAATTTTCTATGCTGGGTTAGTGCGATTAAAGTTCTCAAAACTAAGTCACCATCAGTCTAATTGCTTGCTGGAGCACTTTGTCGCCGGCGTGCCTGCGCGGACCGCCGCAGAGCTCGTGGGGGTGAATCGCCGAACGGCCATCCTGTTTTACCATCGGCTTCGAGAAATCATTGCCTGGCAGATAGAAAAAGAATGGGCCTTTTCCTGAGAAATTGAAGTCGATGAATCCTATTTTGGGGGGCGAAGAAAAGACCGGCGGGGACGAGGGGCGGCCGGGAAGATCCCGGTTTTCGGCATTTTACAGCGAGGTGGGAAGGTCTATACGAAAGTGATCCCAGATGCGAAAGCTAAGACGTTGCTGCCGATTATTCGTGACAATGTCGTGCCGGATAGCATTGTCTACACTGATTCGTTTCGCTCCTATAATGCTTTAGATGTGTCGGAATTCAAGCACTATCGTATCAATCATCGGAAAGTCTTTGTCCACAACCATAGTCACATCAATGGCAGCGAGAATTTCTGGAATCAGGCCAAACGGCATTTGCGAAAATATAACGGCATTCCGAAATCCCACTTCCCGCTCTTCTGGAAAGAATACCAATGGCGATTTAATTACGGTTCACCAAAACAACTGAAAGATACCTTGAGACGCTGGGTGAAATCCTGTCCTCAATCATGATTTCCTACGCCAGCCCCTTAAAAAATATGAATAGGCTGTTCAAGCTCAACCTTCACTCGCTGAAGCCCACTACAATCTTGCGCTGACGTTGGATCAACAAGATCGTTTTTCAGAATCACGCCCTCATTATATAAAGGCCGCAAATTTAGCACCTGGCCATCCCGTGATTTGGAATGCTCCCCCTTTCCGTCAATATGGAACTGTTGAACCAGATACTCAAGAACAAGCTCCGGATGGGCACATGGGACACCAACATTAATAGAAATTGAACCAAAGGAAAGCAGTCACTTCACAGATAAGAGTTCACCAAAAGATGATTCTCAGAATGACTTGCAAAAAAGCGACACCAAAAGCCACATCCCTTTCGGGGTACCCCAAATTTGACCCAATTTTAGAGATTGCACTTATTCAGAACCGTAAAAATTCCTGCAATTTCTCAACCGACGGGTGGGAAATAAGGAATTGGCGAGGAAATACTCCAGCAATTCTGCATTAGAGCCCCCAATCAGGGAGGCGATCTCAAAAAAACTGAGATGTGAGGGTACGTCTGCATAGGGCCCGACAGACTCTCATACGAGCACTCCAAAAAAACCTGCTGCAAGTCCTGCCATGAACGCGGCTATTTGAACTGCGAATGTGGCCACATGGACAAAACGGGGCATAGAAATCTTTATTAATTGTGGAAAAATTCCTCAGTGGCCCTTTATTAATCGAATAAACTATAATGCCGAGCGAGATCTTCCGTTTCTTTCAATGACGGGTTTTTCTAACATGTTCAATCAAGCCTAATACCGTGATGCCCTGCGCCAATCAGCCCTCCGGATTGAACACCTTCG
>JADFRB010000357.1 GCA_022561525.1 Nitrospinota bacterium | reverse complement strand
GATAGACCCTTCGGAAAGACTCAGGGCATGCTTTTTTGAACATTCCCTCCCACTGACGATGCGTGGCTCATTTGGAGCTTTTATTGGCTGTTGGAGTGCAATATTCAACAGGCCCCGTATGGAAAGGACGAGCAACGCCGCCAGACGGGATGGATCGTTGCCAAACATGGGAAATTATTCTTGCGCGAGCCCTAAGGGAAGTTGTCTTACAGTTGCCGGAACCTAAAAACAGCAGTGAAAACTAGAAACCCCCACTGTTCTACTTTTAACATAACCGACACGACAACTATCCTGAAACAGGAGGGGTGCAACGAGTCTGTCTCCACCCATCTGTGACTCTTTAAATAATACAAACTTTGACAATCATTGTATCATTGCTCACACTATGAAACATAGGAGGGCTGCATCATGCATATATCACTCACACCGGAGCTTGAAAAAATCGTCAAATCAAAAGTTCAAACCGGTCTCTATAACAACGCGAGTGAAGTGATTCGTGAAGCATTGCGCTTCATGGAAACTCACGAAGAGTTGATCTATCAGATGAAGCTGGAGAAACTTCGCACGAAACTAGCTGTTGGGGCAGAGCAGGCCAACCGTGGTGAATTCGTTGATCAGTCCATCTCGAAGATTATAGAAGAAGCCAAGCAAGAGCATAATGCCTAATGACTATAAGCTGACGCCCGCTGCCAAGAATGATTTACAAGAAATATGGCGGTACACATTCAAAAGATGGGGCGAGCAGCAGGCCGAGAAATATGTTTTCCAGTTTGAAAAAACATTCCATGATTTGGTGAAAACTCCCTATCTGGGACGATCAAGACCTGACATACAGAAAGATTACAGAAGCCTTCCCGAAGGAAAGCACATAATTTTCTACAGAGTCACGGACAATATCATAGAAATCATCGGCATCCCTCACGCCAGCATGGATGTTGGATCTCACCTTTTGCCTGAACAGTCAAGCGAATAGAGTTATACCTAACTTTTCTGCACGATCCAGCTTGTTGTCACTTTGAGGCCCCCCGTTTGTCATTTCCACCCTTGGGAGAAATCTCGCCGTTCCCGCCACGCTGGGACAGGCGATCCACCTTCAACACAGAGATTTCTCCTTCCACTCGAAATGACAGAGAGGGACTGATCGTTCATTCCCTTCCGCTAACCAGGTCAATCATTCTTAGTGACATTTAAAGGGTAGCGTCCTCTTTTTCTTCACCGCTCAACGATTGGCCTCTTTGGGAAACCACGGGATAAACGCATTGGTGGTTCGTTGATAGTCACGATAGTCATCACCGCGACTGGCCAGGGCTTGCGCTTCGGCAAATGGAATCCCGGTCACTTTGAGCAAAGCCCAAATCATGAGAACGGGACCAACGAGGGTCAGCCATCCATCAGAAAGCCCAACACTCATGACCACATACGCGCACCAATGGACCCCTTCAAAAAAATAATTAGGGTGTCGGGAATACCGCCAGAGGCCCTCCCGACAGGTTTTGCCTCGATTGGAAGATTGTCGTCGGAAGCGATTCAATTGACCATCCGCTATCGTTTCACCACCAACACCAATTGCCCAAATAAGAATGCCTCCCATTTCCCAAATACTCCACGTGGCCTCGGGGTTCGCCATCAGCACCAGCAAAGGTACGGACAATACCGCAATGGCTAACCCTTGACCGATGAAATACACAAAAAACCACCATTCAGCTCGGCCTCCCAGTTTTTCACGTAGCGATTGATAGCGAGGGTCTTCTGTCGCATTGATGATTCGAGCACGAAAAATATACCCACCAAGCCGAAAGGCATACCCCGCGCCCATGACCGCCACAACTATACGATGCGTCACATCTCCCACAGTCACCAGACCTAAGCCAATGGCGACAAGGCCAAACCCCATACAATATCCTACATCGGCCAAAGCCGCATTCCGGTGGTACCAGCGATATGCCAACCATAGCCCCATCATTATGGGTGTCGTTACCAACCACGCCCAGAGAAAAAGCGCCCAGTCCATTGAATTAACACCTCATTCGGCTGCACACCCAATTATGGTCATTCCAAATAAATTCCATAAACTCGAAATACGAATATCGAATATCGAAACAAATCCGAAATCCAAAATTCGAATTTTTCCATTTGGTCATTGTAATGTGTTTCGGATTTCGACATTCGAGCTTCGGATTTACGCTATTGCTTTTCCCGCATCATCAGAAAGACCGGAAGTTTATTGAAATGGCTATAGACGATCCACTGTACACCAGTCATCCCATTTTTTCTGTATGGCAACCACAATGAATGTTGGAAACGCATTCAGTTGACCGGCATGGGGACCTTGTGTATGGTGATTTTCTGATTTTGATAAGGAGTGTTACCAATGAAAGAACAGTTAATGCAGGCCTATTTGGAAGTCGAGCAATCTATGCAACGCTACAATGAGGTCTTACACGAGTACTTGGTTTCTCTGCAATCGGGCGAAGAGAGCGATGTCAAGAAACTGGAGCGCATGACGGCTGGAACCAAGGCCATGGCTGATAGCAGTGGCATTTATCTTTCCTATGCCAAATTTGTGGCCTACGGCATGCCGGAAAGCGAAGATTTCATAGAAGATGAGGATGACCTGCAAGCGTAATACGTATCTCGTCATTCGTATAGTGTGTTAACCGTTCGTGAAGACCCCCCTCACCCTTGCCCTCTCCCCCATTCCATGGGGGCGAGGGATTGTTAAGATGTCTTCATTGAAGGGTAAAACACTATA
>JADFRB010000356.1 GCA_022561525.1 Nitrospinota bacterium | reverse complement strand
GCATCATAAATAGCAGGTTGGTCGCTGCCGATAGGAGGGCGCCTAAGAACAGTATGCGAATCACGCCGTATTGTACGGAAAGAATGCCTCCCAAAAAGCCGCCGGCGATGGTCATGAACAATCCAAATGTTTGCACCACACTGGCAATCTCGACTTTGGTGAATCCCATATCCTGGTAAAACACATTGGCAATCACACCCAGCACGATATCGGAAATGCGGTAGACCCCAATCAGCACCAAAAGCAGGATGGCTGACTTCTTCCCATAGCGTCCAAAGAAATCTTTCACCGGGGCGATGTAGGTTTCCTGCATCATGCTCCGACTTACGACACCCGCTCGAATAATGAGGGTCGCGACAAGCCATGCCACGACGACCCCTGTGATTAGCCTTGCTGTTTCTACGACAAACCCCGCTAACTGTTTGGTGCCAACCACGTCTGTGAATTCTTTGGTGATGTGATCCGACAGCTCGGCTGAATAGTAAAAGGTCAAGATAAAGGCGGTGGCCGCAGCGCCAAACATGAATAAAAATCGCGCATATTCCTTGGGCGAATAAGAGGCCATACTTGTTCGATTGGTGGTTGGTTCTGGAATGACGAGTGTTGTGATCACGCCCACCAGCATGGCACTGGCTATGATGAAATAGGCCCCTTGCCAGGCCTGATAGCTATACGCGCCTTTGACGGACCCGAATGCACTGGCCAAAAACAGGGCGCCTGCCCCTGCGACCAGCATTGCGATGCGGTAGCCCGCGATATAGGTGGATGACATCATGGCCTGGAGGGATCTTTCTGCCGATTCGATCCGGTAGGCATCAATCACAATATCCTGGGTGGCGGAAGAAAATCCAAGCAGCACGGCAGCTATGGCCATTAGCGTGAGGCTGTTTTGTCCTTTGGCAGGATCAATGAGGGCCATGCTGGCAATGGCCGCAATGATGGAACATTGGGCCAGAAGCATCCATCCGCGTCGACGGCCTAACATCTGTGTCAGGAAGGGGAGGGGCAATTTGTCGACAAGCGGCGCCCACACGAACTTGAAGGAATATCCCAGCGCGGCCCAGCTGAAAAAGGTGACGGCTGCACGTTCGACTCCAGCTTCACGCAACCACAGGGACAGAGATGAAAAGATTAAAAGAAGCGGAATCCCGGCTGAGAAGCCGAGAAACAACATGGTGATGACCCGTGGATGTGCGAAGGCACGAAAGGAGTGACGCCAGCTTGGTTGCCTAGTTGTGTTCATGGAAAAATTGGCTCTTCCGACATGAGCATGGGTAAAAATCGTGGTTGATCGTCCTTGAGTCCCCCTCTCTTTGTAAGGAGGGGCGGAGGGGAGGTAGCCTCTTTGTAGGGAGTGATGAATGAAAACATCAATGCTGCCCGATACGTCAGGGATTCTACCCCACCTCGCCTCCCCTTACAAAGGGGAGGAATCACCAAGTGCTTCCCCCTGGCAAAAATAAATCAGTCGTGGACCTCGAAACTCTGGATTTCCGTCACCGCCTCCGCGAGGACAGGCTGGTCAAACCTTTGTGATATTCCGCTTAACCGGTGGCGTGAGAATTACGGGACGTAGAATGAAAGGGCGCAAGGTTTTGCTAAAAGCCTCATTTGTGCTGACCGTGTCTGACGGAACAAATCAAAGTGTCTACATTTCTGGCAATCCTTCACTTCTTCCTACACTGATCACTCACCTTGACATTTTGGCTTGGCTGTTTATAGTCAGAATCCTCCTCCTACCCTATCTACATTAGGCAGGTTATGCTTCGCTTAATTGCACGGTTGCTCAGAGTGTTGAACTCTGAAACGAATCCCGGACAGATTTCTCTGGGCTTTTGCTTTGCCATGGTTGCGGGGCTGACTCCGTTAGTCAGTCTGCATAACCTGGTCGTGCTCCTGCTTATCTTGATCCTTCGCGTGAACCTTTCGGCTTTTCTGCTGGGACTAGCGGTGTTCTCTGGGGTGGCGTATCTCCTGGACCCGGTGTTCCATTGGAATGGCCTTCAAATTCTCACGGCCCCTGCACTCGAAGGGCTGTGGACCTCGCTGTATAACTCCACACTTTGGCGATTCGCTCGTTTCAATAACACTATCGTGATGGGAAGCGTGGTCTTTTCGTTGGCGCTCTTCGTTCCACTGTACTTCCTCTCCAACGGTTTGATTCTGCGCTATCGTGAGCATGTGTTGGTCTGGATCGAAAAGACGAGGCTGATGCAATTTTTCAAGGCCAGTAAGATGTACCAACTGTATCAATCCCTTCCACATTTTGGAGGTGGCGGATGACCCAGCCGAAAGCAGGGATGATCCGCTGGTGGGGATTGGGCATCTTCGTTGTTCTGGTTGCTGCCATCGGATTGTTGTGGCTTTTGGTGGTTGACGGTCTGGTCAAAGCCAAGATTGAGGAGGAGGGAACTGCCGCGGTTGGAGCGAAAGTGGAGCTCGATGCTGCTGACTTGACGTTGTTCCCTACTGGCTTGACGCTGACGCGTCTTCAAGTCACGAATCCCGATGAGCCCATGACTAATTTAGTTGAAATCGCGCGCCTGACCATGAACCTAGATGGGCTGCAGTTACTGGGACGTAAGGTTATTATTGATGAGATGCAGGTAGACGGAGTGCAGTTTGGAACTGCTCGAGCGACCTCTGGTGCGATTGATGATCGAGCGCGGGGTGGTGAGCATCATGTGCCCGTACCTGCTGATATCGTGACCGCCGCACGAAGACCCGCTTCTTCCTACCAAGCGGACGTCTGAGACGGCAGGCTTGAAGGTCTGCAAGGG
>JADFRB010000355.1 GCA_022561525.1 Nitrospinota bacterium | reverse complement strand
AACACAGGGATTGGTCAAGGCAATATCTGATCCAGATCCTTTAGTTCGAGAATATAGTGCCTGGGCTCTTGGCCAAATCGGAGAAGAAATCAATACGGATGCAGCCCTCGCAGTCGTATCTGCCTTGGGAGACGAGCACCCAGCGGTCAAACAAGCAGCAGCGAAAGCATTAGGAAATATCGGAATACGAAAGCCTATGATTCCTTTGCTCATCGAAGGATTGAAAGTCGGCGAAGTCCAGAGCCGACGTGCGGTGGTCGATGCACTCATGCACCTGGAGGGAAAAGATGCCTATTCAGCTCTCCTTGCTGTCTTGGACGACCCTGACCCCAACGTTCGGCAAGGCGCCATTGCCGCCTTAGGAGAATTAGGTAACCGGCAGGCACTTCCCCTGTTTCGAAAAAGCTTGTTGAGTGATCCAAATGTGGGAGTTCGAACCGAAGCGGCTTATCGGCTTGGAAAACTCGGTGGCCCCACTGACCTTCATTCCCTACAAAAAGCCGCCAAGCAGGATACCGCCCCCATTGTTCATTTGTGGGCCACCTGGGCTATCAACAATATTACTTCTGTTCCCGAAGCTGTAGGGTTTAACCATGCGGAGAATTGAGGAAAAGGCGGTTTTAGGAGAAAAAACTGGATTCGTCGCTGGTTGCTGAGGATCATTTTCAGCATGAACTTAGCGAGGATTCTACGAATGGTAAGGAGAGGCGAGGCCCTAAGGGCTTGTTAACAAATAACTTAGACAAAATCGCGCCTAGATTTGGGTTGGATTTGGACGTAACGATTGAGAAAAAGCCGAGGCATAGCACCGCTATGTTAAGGCGTTTTCGATTGAGGCGCGTTCAAAGGTGGCCCGAAGATAAGATGGGATTTGGTCCAAGTTATTTGTTAACAAGCCCTAAGAAGAATTCTCGTTTCTGAGGGCAGCAAGCTGAGGGATCATTTCTTTCTCATAACAGGCGGGGCAAATCCCGTGACTAAACTTCACTTCGGAATGGTTCCCTATGTACTCTTCAACCTGCTGCCAATAATTCCCATCGTTTCGAATCTTTTTACAATACGAACAAATCGGCAACAGTCCTTGCAATTGTTTAATCTGACCGAGCGCCTGCTCTAATTCGTCCACGCGATGGGTGAGCTTTTCTTGAAGGTCGAGTACGCGAAATCCTACTCGCACCCGTGCTCGTAATTCTTCCGCATCAAACGGCTTGATCATGTAATCATCGGCCCCGGCTTCCAATCCTTTGACCACATCCTGGCATTCAGCTTTGGATGTCACAAGAATCAGATACCGAGTCCTTCCGTCATTGGCACCCTTCAGGTCACGGCATAATTGGACCCCATCCAAGCCGGGCATCATCCAATCCAAGATCGCCAGGCGTGGGGCATTGGGGTCTTGCAACACTTCCCAAGCTTGCAGACCGTCTTTGGCTTCCACCACCTGATTCCCGCCTCGGGCCAAGGATGCCACCACTGTTCGGCGTGATATCGTGTCGTCCTCTGCAACCAGGACGCTTCTCAAGGTCGGGACTTGCGCCCCACAGTCTACTCCTTCTCCACTTGTACTCATGTGTGCAGTCTCTTTTTGAGTCTCATCGAATTGGGATATAGTGATGTCCCCAGATACAAGGGGTAGCGCTCAAGAACACGATACGGGAATTGGATCAGGTTGGGTTAAGACCTTCCGCACGGCTAGGAGCATGTCCCCGAGTTCAAACGGTTTGGGAAGCGTCCACCGTGCGCCCAATTTTTTGGTGAATTCCAGCGAGGTAAAGCCCAACGACCCAGTAAACCCAGACATGGTAATGAACTTAAGGGTCGGAAAGTCCTGGACAAGTTCTCGGATCATGGTAATTCCGCTTTTTTCCGGCATCACCAGATCGCAAATAATCAAATCCGCGGGTCGCGATCGGAAGAGTTCGACTCCCTCGGCGCCATTGGCGGACTCGAGGACCGTGTGGCCCACCAATTCGAGGGCTTCGCGCAAAAACCCTCGAATTTGCCGGTCATCGTCTATGATGAGAATAGTGGCCATGTATCAATTAGTCCTCTTAATTGGCCTTCTTAGGCCATGACTGGTGATCGAGCCGCCTCTTGAATGCTTGGGTACATGGGAATAATTTTTTGAAGGTTCGCAAGCTCAAACACTCTCTTCACATAGTCCTGAGGATTGGCAATACTGACCCGTGCATTGTTCAGTTTCAGATTCTGATGAGCGAGAGCCAATAATCCAAGGGCGGCGCTATCAACAAACGGCACATGTTGAAAATTCAAGATCACATGAGCCACGGGCCCCTCTTGGACCGTCCTCAACGAATCCGTGAAGACTTTCCGCCCCGTAAATTCGAATCGTCCGGAAATATTCAGAACCGTAGCACCATCCAGGGATTCCTGTGTGACGGTCAACATAGAGTTTCCTCTCGAATGCAAAGCCTCAATGAACATCGAAGATGGTATTTGGCCCGCCGTGGCCAATTTTCACATCCCCTTTCTTACTAGTTCGGTTCTTTCCCGTTCTTTCTGAAGTACTTGTTCAGTATTTTTGGAGGTTTTGATAATTTTTCTGACCCCGCCCCACGATAGTTCACACCACAGGAAACAAAAAAATGAGGGAAGCACCCAGAATGGATTTCAGAGGAGAGGAGGGAGCAAATACTCTCACCGAGTCAAAACAATGACAGGAGCGGAAAAGGGTTCGCGCAAGAATAACTTCCCCTGTTTGGGTGCTGAGACGCCTGTCTGGCAAGGCGCGAGGACGGCGCATACTCCTCTGTATGGAAATGACGAGCAACG
>JADFRB010000354.1 GCA_022561525.1 Nitrospinota bacterium | reverse complement strand
AGCATTCAATGACGGATCTCTATCGACGGCTGGGTGCGTCGTCAGGTGACGGGGCAAGGACACCACACCAAGACTCAAGGATTTCAACCAAATGTCCGCATTCCCCGATCGCTCGGACACAAAGGCCAGAAATCGTCCGTCTTGAGATGGCGCAGGAAAATATTCCAGTGCAGGATGCGTGGTGACCTGATGAACATTGGCCGCTTGTCCAGGCCAAGGACTAGAGAAAACACTCATCACGAGGAAAAGAAGACTCCACATCAGCTTCTTTAAAGAATGCGGATCTCTGATGATGCGAGACGAACAGATTATCGTCATTTCTTTTCCTTTTTCGTCCATTTACCATCCTCGGCTTGGATCATGTGCCCGGCCAAAGCTTTGTCACGATTTAATGAGGCAAACATCTTTTTCACCCTTGGAAAATCCTTCTTGGAGAGTTTCTCATTCGTCTCGATGACCCGACGCATGATCACCTCCCGATCGATGTTTTCTTCCTGAACCAGATGTTCCACAAAGGGCAATTGGTCAGGGAGAACTTTGTCAGAGGATAGGAGTGTAATCCCACCTTGATTGTTCTCTCCGAGCACCCCTTGTTCTTTGTACTGATCAATATCATCTTTATTGAATGACGCACGCTGGAGAGCCCGAATCACCTTTATCTTTCCGGGAGGAATTTTCGCAGACTTTTTCAAATGTCCTTTGGGATCAATGTAACGAACCGACGCGACTAAGAGCACTTCCCGGTTCAACTCTTCATAGGTTCCCAACACCTGATTTTCTAAGGCTGTTCGTTCATCGACTACCGTGATACCCACCAAGGGTCCACCACATCCGGCGACAAAGACTAGGACGAGCCACAGGATGGGTTGACTCATGTGTTTCATGGTATGTGTTCCTCCTTGAATCATTTGGCTCCTCTTGGCTTCTCTATTATAGCTATTTCAATTAACTTGTGTTCGCTGTGTTGATGGCCAAAGATCAATTGAGTAAATCCGAAGCTCGAATATCGAAATTCGAAACACAAGAGAATGACCACATTAAAACATTCGAATTTTGAATTTCGGATTTATTTCGTATTTCGATATTCGTATTTCGAGTTTTTGGTATTTATTGAAGCAAGAGTTTTCCCTCTTCATCTATCCCATAGGCCTGAGCGCCAACAAAGGCCATGATCTTTCTCACATTGTCCCAGTCGGGAATGCCTTCCGTGACAGCCTTGAATTGTTTGATCTTGCCGATCGGAATTCGATTGAGCCGAAACGGCGGTAGAAGCCCTTCACTAAACAGAATCTCCACACTCAGCATTCCTCTTGTCAATTGCAGGGACACCTTGGACGGATTGGCGAGTTTGATTTGCGACCGCGCGGAAACCAAGGTGGGATTACTGCCTTCGGGATCCAGCAATACCAACAACCGATCAACGGCTTCCTGGCCAATATGCGTGATAAACAACTTCACCTCAGTTCGACTCAGATCCAGCGCCCCGGTTTCTTGTTCGAAAAAGACCGACAGGCCAATCGTTGCATCCACCAGGCTATCCCCGACAATGTGTTGGGTGTCATCAAGCAATTGATTGAGGTCGAGATGCGCCGCTTCAAATCGCCCTGCCACACCAAACGCCTTGCCTCCGGTCACAATAATGTTTCCGCCCACCCCGCCATTCAGCAGATTCATGGCTAAATTTTGAACCTTGAAGGCATCTTGATCAAACAGAATATTCGCGGAAAAGTTCGACACCGAGATCAATCCAAGATCGAGACGTTCAATGGCCAAACTCTTTTCTTTTCCTTTAATCGAACGCAACTGAGACAGCACATCAGTTGGACGAAACATCCGTGTCTGGGATTTGGCACGGGCGTTTTCAATCCAGTTCAGTCGCTTTCGGATGGTGATCTGCCCATCCATATTTTCTATTCGTGTTCCCTCCTGACTGAATTGGATACCTCGGCTTCCCAGATTCAGCTTCAAAGCCAGGGGGCCACGCTCCTTCTTTAAGAGAGACAAACCAACCTGAACTTGTCCTGTGCCAATGAGCCCCATCGGCTGCAACACTTTTTGAAATTCATCGAGGCTCACCCGAACAGTGGTGTTCACTTGGGCAAACATGTCCGGCAGGTTTGACATCACATCGCTCTTGCCTTCAATGATCTCTCGAATGCCACCAATCGTACCTTCCAGGGAAACATCCGCGCCATTCATCCCGACATGCAACGTATTTACCACAACTTCATCAAAATTTGTCGCCATGATATTAAACTTGGCAAATGTCCCCGACAGACGCTCAAGCGGCAACCCCGGCTCCAACAACACCTCGGCAAACGTGAGATCGGTTTTCACCTGCACAACAGGACGATCGCCCGGCACAAAAGAAAAAAAGACCGTGCCTTCAGCGCCATTCACCTGATAGTCGGCAAAGGCTCCATGCACGTTGTCCAAAGAAAGCTTGGTGGTCAGGGTAACGGGAATTTCCAATGCTTGGATGTCCTGTTCCTCAGGCACTCGGCCCGAAGCCTTCATGGACAGTGATATCGTACCCCCGGGATTCAATTCATTCAGACTCTGTACTGCCTCACCGGACAACTTGCTTTGCAACTCCCCGACATTCACGTAGGGAATATCGAGCGAAACATCAAAGTTCTTCGACTCCTGGTGAAAGTCAGCGGTGAGCATCACATCCATGAGCGACTCACTGGTTACACGAAGTTCATCGACCGTAAAATGTTGTTCATCAAAGTCTTCATGGAGTGTGGCGGACAACGTCAATTCCTCCAAACCCACCCCTAATTCCGGAGAG
>JADFRB010000353.1 GCA_022561525.1 Nitrospinota bacterium | reverse complement strand
GCGCAAGAATAACTTCCCATTTTGGGGTGCTGAGACACCCGTCTGGCAAGGCGCGAGGACTGCGCATACTCTTTGGTATGTAAGGGACGAGCAACGCCGCTAGACGGGATGAATCGACGCCCCAAGATTGGGAAGTTATTTTTGCGCGAGCCCTAAGCAAAAACGCCACGGCTTTTTTGCCCATTCACCAGCGAAATTGATTCCTATCCGGGGTGAAGTGCGGATGGCTTGACGAGGAATAGGTTCCCCTCGATCTTCCATCCACAACGTGTGCCCGACAGTCGTGTCGAAACCGTTCAAGTCTCGATTGATGTGCAGAAACCGTGTCAAACGTCCTGGTCCCTCAATCCGAGTGGGTGGGCCGTTCGCGTTGCTCCCGGTCACTTCAATGCCGCGAATCAGAATAGCCGCTGGAAAATCAATTGACTCCGTGACGATATTCAGAAGATCGTACATGCCATAAATCAGATACACATAGGTAACCCCGGCAGGACCGAACATTACTTCAGTGCGTTTGGTACGCCCTTTTGACGCGTGACACGCCAAATCTTTTTCTCCAATGTAGGCCTCAACTTCTACAATGCGAGCAGTAATACGGGTGTCGTTCGTATCTCGAATGAGATATTTGCCCAACAGTTCTTTTGCAACGGATAACGTTGGACGGTCGAAAAACGTGCGAGGAAGCGGCTTGGGTTTCATCGTTCCTGGATTCCATCAGTACTTAATGATCACCATACGGGGGCAAAGTCGTGAGGCGATGATCTTCAACAGGGCCGCCGACCGTGAAATGATACAACGACTGAAACTGGGTGCTGGGATAAAAACCAAGCACGCGATGAACCGGATCGTCGAAAAAGCAGCCTATACCTGTTGAACGTACACCAGCCGCTTCTGCTTCCAAATAGAGCACTTGACCGATGAGGCCCGTTTCCCAAAACAGGCGACGATAAAACCACGGCCCATGGGTTTCTAACGCGGAATCAAACTCCGAAATCATTCCTAAAGAAAAAGCACTTTGTCCGCCAATCTCTTGCCCACAACTGACTTGGGTCGCAAGGTTTTGGGCATTCCCGTCTTCTAACAGATACAAGGGAAGCCCTCCTGGGCATCCCTCTGGCGTCTTCCATACGAATTGCTCGTGCATAGATTTTTGAAAATGTTCCTTGAGCTCAGGGTCAGATCTTCGAAGTAACAGGTAGATACCTGGGAGCAATCCATCCACCCGGTGTACGAACAAGGCGAGATGAATCGTGGGGTCCCACGGAATAGAGTCCCAGGGCATAGACCGTTGACAAGCTGGCAGATGAGCGTGAGGAAAAACCCGCTCAAGCATGGTGAAGAAACGAATGGCTGGAATCGAAGTCTTTCCGTCTAAAGCCACCGCACTCCGACGTTGATGAATAATTTGTCCGGCGGAAACAACCGAACTTTCATTCTTGTCTGCCCGGTCCTCATGTTGAGTGGCGCCCCCCTCACCTTCACCTCTCCCTTCAATGGGAGGCGAGGGATAAAAAGGAGCGGTGTGCGATTCGGCGGAATGTTTCCATGAGGCCTTTGTGACCTCGTCAATGATTTCCCATGGAATAGGATTGTCTCGACTCAGTCGATTCGCTTTGCCCTTCCAGGTTCCTTGAGCGCAACTTTCCACAGCTTCCTGCTCAAGAGTTAACGGGAGTGATGCAAAAGAGAAGTCATGAGTGGTCAACACCGCAGCGATCAACTCCGGAAATTCCATCTCGGTCTGCTCAAATTCGTGCAAACGGTTCAGCCCAAGGAGGGCTCCAACAGTTGGATCATCCATGCCCGAAAGAATGATCATGTGCCAACCTAATGTGGCAGCAGCGATGCGCAGTGAGCCAATGGCATGGCCAATATCGTGCTGACAATAGCGAAAGGCTCGCTCGCCATACTTCCAGGCTTCCCGCCAGTGAATCGAGCTGAGTCCAACCAAAAATGTACGAGAGGGAAAAGGGTTGAGCAGGCATTGCATCGACTCCTCCGAACAAGCGAGCCGATGCTCTAAGCCGTGCTCCTTTGGTGCATAGTGATAGAGGCCGGACTCAAAAGGCACCTCAGCCGACTGGCCGATGAACAAATATCCTTCGGTTGGATGAAGATTTCCGCTCGATGGATTGCTACGCAACGCCCATTTATTGCCGCCGTATTCTTTCCAGGCTGTGATCGACAGGGCGTACTCAAAAAACCGGGAAAGGCCGTGTAGGTTCAAAGGCTGGGGGGCAATCGTGTCGCGTTGATAGATTAAATCGTAGGGAGGTGAGAGGGGGTCGTCTTCCAAGCTGAGCAAGGGTAATTTAACCAAGGGTGCCCCTTCATATCGTCGAAAGGGATCAGGCTGGTTGGCCCAGTCCAAATACCCAAGAGATCGGGCATAATGATTAAATTCATGCTTGGTCTGCTCATGATACTGTTTGACGAGTTCGAGGGGCTCCATGGCTGGAGGATTCTACCTTCCTTAGCCCGTCCTTACAAAGAAGGGGGAAATATCTCAGGCTTCGTAATGCCGGTTGTTCAAATAGGTTCGTCCAGCAAGGCCGCAGGTCTGTTGGCGCGCGGAGCGTACACGGAGTACGTGAGCACGACAACAGACCGAGAACGCCGCTGGCGACCTATTTCAACAACCGGGGCTACACATCCAAATTGTCGGCAAGGGTGGCATTCGCCATCAAAAACTCATACCGGGCTTCAGTGCGTTTGCCCATGAGGTCATGGAAGGTGCGGTCGGTGTGGAGTTCATCTTGCACTTCGACTTTGAGGAGTCGGCGCGTGGCGGGATTGAGGGTGG
>JADFRB010000352.1 GCA_022561525.1 Nitrospinota bacterium | reverse complement strand
GCGTTCTCGCCCTTTTGCCGTGCTCACGTACTGAGAGTACGCTTCGCGCGTCAAAAGGGCTGCGGCCTTGCTGGATAGACCCTTCGGAAAGACTCAGGGCATGCTTTTTTGAACATTCCCTCCCACTGATGTGAGGAGTCTGACCTGGAGCATCTATGGGTCATGGACCTGAAATATTCAACAGACCCTTTATACAATTCCCCCCCTAAATCTTGGAGGGGGTCCTAAAGAAGAATTGACAAGACTGAACATGCCGATTAGACTTGGTTTTTATGTCGTATCCCCCTTTCGAGGGGATCGTTTCTACGTAAGGTCTTTCCTGGACAGCATGGACACATTTTCAGCACCGGATATTCATTCGGAACTCACTGAGCAGGAGCTGCAGTTGAGCCTTGAGCCTGACCTCATGCCTCGCCATGTCGCGATCATCATGGACGGGAATGGACGATGGGCCGCTTCGCGTGGCCTGCCCCGTATTGCCGGCCATCGAGAAGGCCTAGCGGCTCTCCGTGAGATCATCAACTTTTTCGACGAATTATCGATTCCCATTCTCACCATTTACGCCTTCTCTCAGGAAAACTGGAACCGGCCACGCGCGGAAGTTGCCTTACTGATGACCCTTCTTGAGCAATTTCTTCAAAAGGAGCGACAAACATTCCAAGATCGGAAAATGCGATTTTTGCCGATCGGTCGCTTGAACGCCTTACCAATATCCACCCAAGCCGTGGTCAATGATGTCGCGGAAGAAACTGCACATTTCACCGACCGGGTATTAACCGTCGCCTTGAGTTACGGGGGCCGATCGGAAATCATTGATGCGGTCAATGACCTGCTGGAGGACGCTCGCAACGGGAAGGTCTCTATCCCTATCACGGAAGGCCAATTTGAACAGTATCTCACGACGGCTGACTTGCCCGACCCGGATTTGCTGATTCGCACCAGTGGCGAGGCCCGGATCAGCAATTTTCTTCTTTGGCAACTTGCCTATACAGAATTGCACTTCACCAAAGTCCAGTGGCCAGACTTTCGACGTCGAGAGGTACTCTTGGCCCTACTGGATTACCAAAAACGAGATCGTCGGTTTGGACGTGTGTCTCAGACCGCTTCCTCGCAACGTGGCTCGTGAAACCTAATGCCGGTTCCTCACCCTCACCTTCGAAGACTCCAGACCTTATTCCCTCAGAACCGCCAAAACCGTTTGATCCCAAACGGGTGTACTCCGCGCTGGTGTTTGTTCCTCTGTTTTATCTCCTCACGCGTCACTTACCTCCCATCTTTTTCTTTATCCTCATCACGGTCGTTTCCTGTTTGGCCATGTGGGAATTTTACAGTCTCACTTTTGTAGACGAGCACCACCGGCAACCATCGCTCGTTGGGCTCTTCTGCGGAGGCATCATCTTGGTCTCCCTGCAATGGCCGGCTTTGATGGGATTTCAAACGACTTGTATTACCATCCTTGCCGTGCTGATTGCCTATCAAGTGTGGATGGCGCCCTCACCATCGTTCGGCAATATTCCCATGCTCTTGTTCGGCGTGTTCTATATCAGCCTCACCTTCGGCCATTTCCTCAGGATTCGAACACTCCCGGACGGTCCGTTTTTGATATTTTTTGTCTTGCTGGTCACGTGGGGTGGAGATGCCGCCGCCTATTTCGTCGGCAGGGGTTTTGGCTCTCGACCCTTGGCCCCCATCCTGAGCCCCAAGAAAACCATCGAAGGCTTAGTGGGTGGTGTGATTGGCGCCACGCTCATCGCGTGGATGGCAAGCCTCTGGTTTTTACCGACATTCACCGTGGCCGATTGCGTGATCTTGGGAATCGCACTGACCCTTCTGGGCACCGTGGGAGATCTTTCGGAGTCCGCGTTTAAGCGCCAGGCCGGAGCCAAAGATTCAGGGAGCTTGATCCCCGGCCATGGAGGATTCTTGGACCGCATTGACAGCCTACTTCTCACTGTGCCTACATTCTATTATTATATGGTCGTCATCAAAGACTCCACGGCCCTGTCTTAGGGTTCGCGTAAGAATAACTTCCCTTGTTTGGGTGCTGAGACACCTGTCTGGCAAGGCACGAGGACTGCGCATACTCCTCGTATGGAAAGGACGAGCAACGCCGCCAGACGGGATGGATCGACGCCCAAACATGGGAAGTTAGTCTTGCGCGAGCCCTGAATTATGAAGCCAACAATATGAAACAGATCATTATCCTTGGATCTACCGGCTCCATCGGGGCCAGTACGTTGGACATTATCACGAGATTTCCTGATCGGTTCTCCGTCCTCGGACTCGTCGCCGGGAAGAGTGACGACAAGCTCGAAGAACAGATTCGGACGTTTCGTCCAAAGGTCGTAGCCCTGTCCGATCCACAAGCCGCGAAGCGTTTGCGTGATCGTCTCAATGATTCAACCGTGCAGATTTTGGATGGACCTCAGGGGATCAAAGAAGTCGCCTGTCACCCGGACAGTGATCTCGTCATTTCCGCAATCGTCGGAGCCGCAGGGTTAGTCCCCACACTGGCGGCGATTCAGGCCGGTCGGCGTGTGGCGTTGGCGAACAAGGAACCGATGGTGATGGCCGGCCAGTTGATGCAAGAAGAAGCGCATCGACAGGGGCTGCCAATCTTCCCGATCGATAGCGAGCACAGCGCGATCTTCCAGGCCCTGGTTGGCCATCGCCGTGAGGATGTCCGGCGCATCATCCTGACGGCTTCAGGAGGCCCGTTTTGGGACTTTACGTACGAACAAATGAAGGATGCCACTCTGGAAAAAGCCCTGAAACACCCCAATTGGGACATGGGCACGAAAATTACCATTGA
>JADFRB010000012.1 GCA_022561525.1 Nitrospinota bacterium | reverse complement strand
CATTCAATTTCATCAAATATCATTTCCACAGGCATAGACATTCCACCATACACACGGGGACCTCCAACAATTTTGGCTTTGGAGTACCCATATATGGCGGCGGCCACCTCCTTGGCCATCCAACCGACATAATTAAATTCTGGACATACAATCAGTTTGGCGTTAGCGCACAGCTTGCGGAGCTCTTTCGTGGGAAACGGTCTCAAGGATCTGATTTTAATGAGACCAGCATGAATGCCCTTATCTGTACATAGACGAATGGCTTCACGGCATTGGCCTGCCATACTGCCTGAAGCAATGAGAAGCACATCAGCCCCTTCTACGTCTTTCGCTTCAATGAGTCCATCCATATACAGCTCAATGTATTTCCGCGACCGTTCAACCGCCGCCCACACTTCTTGCTGCCAGACGGCATGGATGTTATAGGCCATGAAGTTGGACTTTTGAACAGGTGCATCGCGCGACAGTCGAGCTGGAGGATTTTCAGCATCCAGTACCGGTACGGCTCCTCGCCACGCCTCACGACCAGGTAATTTGAGTCCCTTATCCGGCATCGAACAGTATCCACGAGCATGGGTCACGAAAAACCCATCGCAGCAGACACCCACAGGGAGGGTCACATCATTTTTTTCGCTAACGATAAACGCCTTCATGAGGTAATCAAACAGATCCTGTTGATTCTCTGCATGCCATATGATCATCCCGCAATTCAACAGATAGGAAATTTCAATATTGTCCGGTTGAATGGCTAATGGAGCATTCACCACACGACAGGTAAACATCGCCACGATAGGCAACCGATGTCCTGGCCAAGAAGCAATGGGCTCCAACCCTCGAAGCGTTCCGGGACCTGCTGTGGCGGTAAAACAACGAACCCCAGCACGAGACCCCCCAGCCATCGCGGACATCACACCATATTCTTCTTCACCACGATAAAATTCTTTCACATACCCTTCTCCATATAACACCCCAATAAGCTGCAGGGTTTCACTTTGTGGTGTAATCGGGTAGGCAATCGACATATCGACGTTGGACCGACGAACTGCTTCTTTCGCACACTCACTGCCAGTGATAAACTCTCTTTCCCGAGGAGCTTCCTTAAACATATATTCCGGGGTGACTATTTTTTGCTTTTTCGCAGCAGCATGAGGATCTTTTCTCCCCACTTGCGTAGCAGGAGCTGAGGAGGGAGCTGGTGCAACGCTCGTAATTGGGTCGCCTTGTGGATTGGTTTTCACTTCACTCTCTAATGCATCACTCATGGCTTAACCCCTTTATGGGTGGGTACAATCCTTTCTGAATGAAAGGACGACATTGATCAATAGTTTGCTCTAACCTTCTCGTTGCATGGCTTCCGCTTTATGGCCGAATGCGGCAGCACTCGCGGTTCCTTCACCCCCGAGTTGAATATCTAGTGGGTTCGTATGAGTTATCCCGCCATGCACTAAGGACTGGAATCCCGTAAATCGAACATTTTCGCCGTTCTCCGGTAACGTGAGACCCATTTCTTCACGCACTCGCTTAAAGACTTGGGCGGCCATCCGAATTTTTGTGGCATCGGAATCTCTGATAGTAAACATAGCATCTTCATGACCTTGCTCAGCACAAATCGCCGATGTCCAGCAATTCGTACCAGCACGAATCATTTTCAACGTCAGATTGGCATAATGACAGTGCACGCCGATGAAAATACAGACTTCAATTTTATTCCCCCAAATCGTGAGATTGGGGTGATTCGGATTAATCATTTCCTCGGGTTCAATTTTCGGATATTTGGGACGATAGTCAGGCATTGGAATGATTAAAACATCTGGAATTTGTGCCGCAAGCTCGAGAACGGCTTTCGCTTTATCCGCTGCATGATCATTCCAATTCCATAAAACGAGTGGACCAGGAAAAATAGTAGCGTTTTTTCTGGTGAACATGGCTTTTGCCATTTCTTCCAGGGCTTTAACTTCTGGAACCTCATTACCAAAAATCAGACCATAGTCTTCTTTTGGAGGGAGAACACCCAATTCGGCGGCTGATGGAGGATGAAACCCAGCCGGGCCTGGCTCAACAATTCTTTCTAACTCAGTTGCTCCCACGTGTTTGCTCCAATCATTAGGTCGGGAAGGAATGGTATATTGACGTCACAACCTACCCGCGAACCGGACTGGCTAACACGGCAGTACAGTTCTTTTCAGAATACGTCAAATTTTCCGTCAACGCTTGGTCACCAATCTGGTCAATCATTTCCATTTTGATGGCATTATGTTTGGCCATATTGTCACACACCCAGACACATTGAGCGCAGCCCTTACAACGATCCACGGCCACATAGGCTGATCCATACTTCAGGCCTCTATCTTTTCCCGCCTCGGTATTGTAGAGAATCGTATTGGCCTCGGGACAAAATTGCGTACATAACCTACAACTCGTGGCAGCACAAATATCTACATCAATATGAGCAACTAAATACATAATATCCTCTCTGTTATAGGCTATGCTGTTGCAACCGAAACAGCCTCTTTACTCTCCTTCGCCCAGCCCTTATCGACTGCATATTCCCAGGCCGCTCTTACCACGGCAAGATTTTTATCAATTAACTCCGCCTTTTTCTTAAACTTTCTTTCCACAACACTATCTAACGCCGCCGTTCCTCCTGAGACCACAAAGCCTTTACCAAGAAAACGATCTTTCACCGCTTGGGCCAACGCCTCCATATTTGTCAATCCCGTAATGGCACCAATAGCCCCGACCATCGCCATATTCGTGGCAAGGTCAATACCAGCCACATCAAGGGACAGTTTTGTTGCTGGCAAATAGTACAATTGGGCATTGAGTTCTTCGAGTTCCCGCGCCTGATCCGGCTCCAACTTCATCGGCCTATCATGATTGATCAATGCCACCCCTTCTTGCTTCAGTCCAAAATAGAATGGATTGGTGTAGCTTTTGCCATGGGTAATGACCTGAGGATGAAAAATCATGATAATGTGAGGAAACGTGATCTCGCCAATTTCATAAATTGGCTCATCAGAAACCCTCACATAACTTTCAACTGGCGCCAGTCGCTTTTCAGACCCATAGAATGGAACAATGGTGCTCTCTCCGCCCGCGTTAATGACCGCCGTGCTAAAAATATGCGAACCCGTCACCACGCCTTGCCCACCGACACCAGCCATGCGGATGTTAAAACGAATCGCCATATCCCAACCCTCCTCTTATCCTTAGCATATGCCTTCAAAAAGCCTGACGTGCTTAAACCAGCGTTACTTTTGTTCTACTGCCTTCGCCGGTTTTGGCAAATATTCTTTGTATCCATACAATTGCGACAGACATTCCTTGGCTTCATCCGTCATATATTCCTCAAATTTATATCGATCTTTTTCGACCACATTACAGTCTTCCAACACCTTTTCCGTTGGAATCGCATATTCGATATTACAGGAGGTATAGGCCTGAATATAGGTAGGGCCAATCTCCCGAGCGATTAACACAGCCTTCTTTATCACGCTTTCCACCCGTCGTGGATTATTAGGAACCACAGTGGCCACATACGCACACCCTGCCACCTTGGCCATTCCCAGCATATCCATCTTTTCAAATTTTTTCCCAAGAGGGGCCATTTTTAAGACTTGGCCTTGATTGGTCATGCCGCTTTCCTGGCCACCCGTATTTCCATACACCTCGTTGTCCAACATGATCGTCGTAAACTTTTCTTTTCTAAACCATGAATGCAGCGTTTGGGCAAACCCGATATCAGCCATACCACCATCACCCGCCATCACGACCACATCTTTAGGTTTATCACCAAATCGAAGACGAAGGCCACGGGTTAAGCCACTGGCCACACCATTCTGATCTCCATAATTTCCATATACAAATTGAATGGCTGCCTGAGAGATGGCCA
Organism: Nitrospinota bacterium; assembly: GCA_022561525.1. Classification (GTDB taxonomy): domain Bacteria; phylum Nitrospirota; class Nitrospiria; order Nitrospirales; family UBA8639; genus Nitronereus. Next base: position 9,774 of record JADFRB010000012.1, on the reverse strand, counting down.
ACCGACCACATCCAGCCGTTCCCACCGTGATGGTATCCTCAGGGTTCGGAAATGCGATCACGGCCAGCCGAATAAATAACGTCATGGCACAACCCGCACACATGGGATGTTCTTCCATAATTTCTTTAAACGATCCAACTTGGGAAACAGTAGTTTTCTTCCCAAATGGACCATGATCCACCATATCACGATATTCCTTTGGCATAAATTTTCCAAAGCCAGGTGTAAATTTCACATAATCGAGGCTCATCGTCGACCCTCCCTTTTGTATGGTTTAGCTAAAAGTTTAAACAATTATATTTTTCGCTCTCTTCTTACTTTTTCGTAGGAAAAATGCCTTACCGTAAACTGAGAAGAATTATAGAGGTATTACACTAACAAAGCATTGAAAATAATGTCAATCTTGAGACATTTCCATTTCTCCACTGATCCTGAGAATACCCGACATCAGTGTCTTGTAATCCTAAGGCCGAAGGACAAAGAAGGCAACCAAAAAGAAGACCCAGCACTCCAAAAAGAAGGCCTACCATTCTGCATCGCACCTAGGGCTTTGGGCCTACCCCCTTCACAACCTCGTATGATATAGACTCGAGGACGGATGAAACGATGGGAAAATGACTTTGTGGAAGGAATTGATTTTCAGAAGGAAAAAGGAAAGCAACTTATTAATCCAAAATATATTGTACAGGATTCACAACCTTATCGTTAATGGCGACCTGGTAGTGAAGGTGAGGACCGGTTGAGAATTTACCTGAACTACCCACCAACCCAATGACATCACCACGTTTAACCTTTTTGCCATATTTCACCAACATCTTGGCCAAGTGGCCATAGGTCGTCTCAATCCCAAATCCGTGGTTAATGCGAATAAAATTCCCCAACCGGGTATCATAGGCAGCCACCACAACTTTTCCCGAAGCTGGCGCCCTTATCACAGGCCCTCGTGGAGATCCAATGTCCAGACCTGAGTGAAAGGCCTTTTTCCCAGTGAAAGGCGAAATTCTTGGACCAAACTTTGAGGTAATATGACCTTTGACCGGCCAAATAGAGGGCGTTGCTGCCCATCGCTCCACACGTTCACCAGCCCTCTCAGCCAAATCATCCAGGATTTGCTGTTCTTTCAAAGCCTGGCGGTCCAGCCAAACTAACCCTTGTTCAATATTGACAACCAACGAGAATTGTGTGGTCCCTTGATTTGGCGTGATCTGACTCTCGACCCCCGAAGAATCCAAGGATTGACCCGGCTCACCATAAATGTCGCTCTCATAGGGAAATTCTTCACCACCCTGTCCATTCACTTCAACACCTTCAACATTATCGGGCTCCAACCCAAACATGGTTTGCAGTTTACGATTGAGCTCTTGCATCACCAGCATCCGTTGCTTCATGCCGTCGATGGCAGACGAAAAGTTTTTGGTCTGGTCCCGAGTTTCCACAATCTCTGTTCGTAATGTGTTGAGTTCAGAAACCTGGCTAGTTTGGACCACATAGTGAGCCATAATCCCCATTTGCACCACAATGAGAACCGCCGCCGTGATCAACACCCGTCGAAGCGTGACTTTTCGTAACCTCATCCGAAGAGGGTTTGACGTCGCTCCCCGAAAGATCATGATGGTATAGGCTTCGTCAAGGGTCTTCATACATCTCCTTTTAATGGGAACTTCTTCAGTTCATCAAAAGTTTAAAGTACTCTACTGGAGTCGATCCTAAGGGTCAATGCCAAAATACAAAAGTTCGATTTGGCTTGTATTATGGAATATTGATCACAAATTAACGACTATCGTGATTTCTGGTCATATCATGAACCCAAGACAAATACGATGGCGACCCTTCCACAATTGGCAACGCAATAATTTCAGGCACATCATAACTGTGCTGGGCAATTATCGTTTTCTCTAGCGCCTTGAAAAGTGGTTTCCTGGTTTTGAGAATCATCAAACACTCTTCTTCTTCGGATATTTTGCCATCCCACTGAAAGATTGACTTCACTTTAGGAAGGACATTCACGCAAGCCACGAGCCGGTGCTCGACTAACATTTTACCTAAAGCGGTGGCCTCTTCTTCAGAAGACGTGGTGACCAATACAACAATTGCATCCACTTTCAGCCATCCTGGCTCAAGCCCACTGTTCCCAAAATACTGTACTTAAACACGGCGCATGCGTTTTCAGGTGCACTTAGGACTCGTTTCTGTTCTACCATTGCCAAATCCTTACTTCTGATAAAAATTATCGGCAGTTCCTGCTGAGACCTAAAGATTAAAGCGCGAAAAAAATAAGTAGGTTATTTTACCTAACTATTTAAACTTAAATAAGACTTAAATATGTAAGAAATAGGCTATGACCCAGAAAAACCTTGGCGCGAGGCTACAGGCATTTAAAATTTGGCCCTATCTTAGATTAAGGCCGCCGTGATCTTCTTGCCCTTCCAGGCGAGCTTTTGCTTTTTCAGCCAAGTCACGAATGGCTGGACGCAACGCCTCTTGAAGTGCAACGGGATAACTCTGTACTGAATCTCCCAACCCATAAAACACCCCATCAATTTCCGCCCCACGAAATTCCATGGCAAAACTCCACAAGACCTGGGATGGATCACCCGTGGGAGTAAGCCGCAGATCCATGTTCATTTCAGTAGTGGTTTCCCCCATTGGCAGTCCAACCATCCAAAGAACTGTTCCAACCGGACCCAAGAGATAGGTGGTGAGTCGCCGTTCCCACCTGGTGGAATAGAGGCGTCCCCGCAACACATAATCACTTGGTGGAGGAGTCTGATCTTCAGAAAATGTCACTGTGGAATAAATATTGGCTTCCCGAATTTCATCAGCCAATGCTCGGGCAAAATCTCGAGGGGGGTCAAAAATGACTACGTCCACTGCCTCGGGGTCCACCGCCGCTTCAGGACGATCATATGACGTCATCCCATGAGGAACTAAAGGGATAGCGACGCGCCAATATTCCTCTTTCACTTCAGTTCCACGAAGATCTTCAAGAGGGAGGACCGCAAGTCTCGCCGAAATGGAATCCGTGGCCTGAACATTCAAATAGGTCTTGTCCGGAGGGGGTGGATAGCTCCACTCGCGAGGCCCTAAACACCCTGAAATACTAAGAGCCCCATTAATTATGAGGATACACCAGACTTTGAAAAATGATGACGAACGAATCATGTCATGCCTCCTTAATAGCAACAGACGGCACAATTGGGAATTTTGGCACATCCGGCAGGCAAGTTTCCAGTGCTTCTTAAGTCCCAACGCAATATCTACCCTGCCTATTTTATGAAGAACTGCTCCACAGTTTAACCTCAGGTCTCACCAAGCTTCCAATCCTAATTTTGTCTATGCCCTGGACCCGACGGTCCAGCTAACAGTTTGCCTAAATAGCCGCTGGGATAACGAATGACCTGAATTCCTTACGGGACAAGTCCCCCGACACGGCAAAATTCATCTTGGAGTTCGCTATAGGATTTAACCACAGAAAATTGAGGAAATTCCGACTTGATTAAATCCGGTGGGCAAAATAATACTCCCGCATCGGCTTCTTTCAGCATCGAAATATCGTTATAAGAATCCCCGGCCGCCAGGACACGAAATTTCAAATTTTTCAAGGCCGCCACCGCATGGCGTTTTTGATCAGCTTGGCGAAGGTGATAATTTCGAATACACCCTTCCTCGTCAATGTCCAATGTATGACAAAATATGGTCGGATAGTGAAGCTGCTCCATCAAAGGCGCCACGAGATCATAAAACGTATCAGAGAGAATGATCACCTGGCATCGCGTTCGGAGCCAGTCTAAAAATGCCGAACCCCCTGCCAGAGGTCGCAACTCAGCCACCACATTTCTTATATCAGCAATCCGCACCTGATGATCCGCCAAAATTTTGAGCCGTAATTGCATCAACTCGTCGTAATCCGGAATATCACGTGTGGTGACTTTCAGATCCGCAATGCCCGTTTTATCCGCAACCGCCAGCCAAATCTCTGGGGTCAAGACCCCTTCTAAATCTAAGCAGGTGATGACTGGTTGTTTCATAAGATCCTTCACTTCTTTTTTTTCTTCTATCGTGCGACAGTGGTCAGTCAAAAACAAAACCGATGTATCTTAAAGAACCCACGCCGGGACTACAATCATCGAGAGCTATTTCTCGAACACTTCAGGATTCACGCAATGAGGCAAGGGTTGGCCTGCTAAACCCGCGCGGAGATTTTCTGCCGCCATCACGGCCATTTTGGTCCGAGTGGCCACCGAGGCACTCGCAATATGGGGGACGATCAAACAATTGGGCAACATTACAAGAGGGTCCTGGGCTGAAAGGGGTTCGGGGTCGGTGACATCCAGGGCAGCATAGGCAATGGTTCGATCGCGGAGAGCATCCAGCAACGCCTCCGAATCCACGACCTTTCCTCGTGCCGTATTGATTAGGATAGCCGTCGGCTTCATACGATTGAAGACCTGTCGATCGATCAAATGCTGGGTCTCGGGTGTCAGCGGAACGTGCACACTCAGAAAGTCGGATTCCGCAACGACTTGATCAAATGACACCTGTTCCACATGGCTCTGACTAAGAATATCGTCAGCAATTGGTCGCGAATGGTTCACTAATACTCGCATCCCAAATCCAGTGGCACGACGCGCCACGGCCTGACCTATTCGACCAAATCCAATAATGCCCAAGGTAGCGCCATGCACATCGTGGCCGACCAACAGTGTGGGATCCCACGCTCCCCAGCACCCGGCCTTCACAAACTCAGCGGCCTCACTAATTCGACGCGCTGCAGCCATTAACAACGCGAACGCACAATCTGCTGTGGTTTCAGTCAACACTCCGGGAGTGTTCCCAACAGGGATCTTCCGTCTCGTGCAGGCATGCACATCAATATGGTCGTAGCCAACGGCCATGGTACTGACCACACGAAGTCGTGGGGCCTGAGCCAACAACGCTTCATCGACTACATCGGTCAGCAGACAATAGAGGCCTTCAACAGACGCGATTTTTTGAAGGAGCACATCGTGAGGAATAGGCCCCTCTCCCTCCCACACCTCGACATCGGCACAGTCTTGCACGGCTTTCAATCCGGCTTCGGGAATCCGTCTGGTCACCAGAACGCGTGGTTTAGACATGGGAAAATTTTGAACCCTTGTCCTATAAAACCGTCAATAAGACCACGAAGGCCAGATAGCACAAACCATTGAGAATAAGGTGAGGAGGTTTGATCTCCTGCCGTCTGGCCAAAAGCCAAAGGTAGGTGGTGGCAAAAAATGTCAATCCCATGCCGAGAAGCACTTCGGTCCGAGGTACCCAAGGAGTCAGCATGATGCCTAACGCCGGAAGCAGGCTGCCTTGAAACACCATGGCGCCGGTGATATTCCCAAACGCCAGAGTATCCCGGCCCCGCCGAATCCAAATGATGCTATTCACTTTCTCCGGCAATTCGGTCGCCACTGGTATAATAAGGAGGGACAAGGCTAACGTCGAGATTCCTAACCAAGACGCTAAATGCTCCACACCGTAAACAAACCCTTTCGCGCCCCCCACGATCAGGCCAAGCCCCAACAACAGCTGCATACTGATGGTGACAAGATTGTCCGGTAAATGGACCCGGCTAAGAAAAAGCGGATGATCGGCTTCTGTCCCATGGCCTTCTTCGACCAGCCCACGTGAAGCGCGAATCGTGAGCACAAGGTACACCATATAGCTGAGGACTAACCCCAGAGCTAACGTCCCGCGAGTCATCCGCCAGTCGACGGGCACGAATATCGCAATCGTCGCCAACGTAAACGCAAACAAAAACCAATTCAGATCTCGTCGCAACCCCGTTGGCTCAGGATGAAACGGACTGTTCCATCCACGGCGGTGCGCCGCAAACATCCCCATCAAAAACAACGTCAAGGTCGAGAGCATGAGGGGAGCCCCCAAAATAGCCCCCACGCCAACATCGTGCCGTATTTCGAGACTGCCGGAACTCGCCAACACTGCCACGATAGGAACCATGGCTTCAGGCAACGCCGTTCCGACGGCAGCAAAAATCGACCCTGTCACGCCTTCGGAAATACCTAATCGTTGGCCAAGATGTTCCAACGCATTGGTAAAGGCTTCCGCACCGACCAATATCAAAATTAACGCAATAAGGAGAATCCAAAGTTCCATCGTAGTCTTATCTCTCAGTTAATACGGCTGTCTCACGAACCCCGTAATTTGCCTTATGAAAAGGCCTTGATCCTTACCCAGACCATCCACTAGACTAGAAGGATGGCTGATTGGATGTTGATTGGGGTGCTTGGATGCATCGCTATGGTTGCCTATCGGTTTGGATACCGTTGGTGGCGCGATCGACAAGCGGGGAAACAAGCGGATGCCTTACTCGCCAATATTCTGAAGCGCAAGGATTCCTTTCGTCGATAACCGTGCCGGCCATTGGTTCTAATCTCATTCCTATTTCTAGATTCTTCGTAACTACACAGGTATTTAGGCTGAAGGCTATCACCCATAAGGCCTGACGTTTTGTATAATCATGCATGATTGTTCCCTAAAGCCTTCGGCCTTCAGTCTATCCACCTGAGCAGTTACGATTCTTCGAACCCCACTCTCTCGGAGGCTCGAGATTAAAGGCAAAACGAGGCCTGTTTCCTGACTCCCATTCCCCATGACCACAAACGCCTCCCGACAAGGTGAAATCTACCTCCATCGAGGCAATCTCACGCAGGCTCAGTATTGGTACGCACAGGCCGTGGATGAGGCCCGAGCGGAAGGCACGTGGGACTCACTGGCATCGGCGCTAGGAAACCTGGGGAATGTCTATGCTTTGATGGAAGATTTCCATCAAGCGGATACCTGTTATCAAGAAGTCCTCACCATCCAACGCACACAATCCAACCCGAATACGATCGGTGAAACCCTGGGGAACCTTGGAAACTTGAAAGCCGATGCGGGAGACTATTCTCAAGCCCGTGCCTATTATTTAGAAGCCATCGACGCGTTAACCGCGACCGACAACCATCGAGGGCTGGGCATTCTGTACTGCAACTTGGCCTTACAAGAAGTCGCAACCAACCAACTACCGGATGCGATTGGGCACTTTAAATACGCACTAGAATTCCATCGTGTGGTTGGTGATGAAGTCAGTCTCGCCAACACCTACAGCCAACTGGGTCAAGCTTTTCTCACGCAGGGAGAGATTCGTCAAGCCGAGCGCTGCCTCAACAACGCAAGTGAGCACTTTATAAAACTGGGCAATGAGCCAAGCGAAGCAGCAGTCCTGCGGGTGCTGGCCGACTTGTACCAAAAACGGGGAGACACGATTTCAGCGGCACGATGCCTGGAACGGACAATTCAAATCGATATTCGCTACCAACTCCCGGAACAGAATAATGATTATTCTCGACTGGCCCAATTACGAAAAGACACCACCCCAGCCTCAAACAGCCCTCCCGACGACCCAAAGATAAAAATCAATCCGACATAAACGCAAAGGCCAGTTGAATCGGTTTGAGTACACCACCTCCATGGCCAGCCTGCTGTTTTGATTTCACTTCCCCATGCAGGCTCCCCCACTTGGTACCCGCACTCACTTCACAAAGTTCGCCCCGACAATACCCACATCGATGGGTGTATGAAGAAAGGCTCTTTCGTTGCCGAAGATACGCCCGTCCACATTGCTGGCATTGCCATGCGTACTTGGATAACGCCTCCACCTCTTGGGTCAACGCGTGGTAAATCGTAATGCCCAGACCATCGTGATTCATGATGTTCATTACTCGCCGAAATTCACGACCGTGGGAAGGATGACATTTTTTCACATCAAACTGCCATTGATGAATCATCTCATGGGCCAAGGTGCCACGAATTTCAGCCAAGGGTTGCGCACGAAGAAGCGGGAGGGATAACCGAATGACCCGACCTGAACCATGACGTGTTTCAGAAGCAACCAGGTGAGTGCGTGGCCCGCTTTGGGTGACAAACAGGCCAACGGAGGACGTCAAGCGCGTACTCCATTGAATCTCAATCGAAGGAAGCCGATTATCAAAATACGAAGCATTGAGCGAACTCCACATGCTCTGGAGCTCGCTCGACGAGAGCGGCAGGCGGGATGAAAGAGATGTGGTATTCACATGTTTTATGATGTTGGTCCCAAGTATACGCAAAGCGGCCCATATGGTACCATGCCTGCTGTTTCATCCCAACCCCAAATACGACGCAATTTGAATAAGCGTAACCGACTATCACAGGTCATGACCAGCGACCATCACAGAGATACGGAATTTATGGGGGCTGCCCTCGAAGAAGCCCAACAGGCTTTCTCCTTAGGCGAAGCTCCGGTGGGGGCAATTCTCGTGCATGAAGGCACCATCATCGCTCGCGGGCACAACCGGCGGGAATGGCAACAAGACCCAACCGCACATGCGGAACTGCTCGTGATTCAACAGGCTGCTGAACAGTTGCAATCGTGGCGCCTCATTGATACCACATTGTATGTCACGCTGGAACCCTGTCTCATGTGTGCTGGAGCCATGCTCCAAGCAAGAATCCCACGACTCGTGTTTGGCACATTGGATCCCAAAGCCGGAGCCTGCGGGTCATTATTTACCGTCCACCAGGATTCACGCTTGAATCACCAAATCGACATCCGTCACGGCGTCCAAGAAGAATCGTGCCGGAACATCCTAAAGGAGTTTTTTCAACAAATCCGGCAGGACCATGCCATGACCACAAAAAGTTAGGACTCGAAGAACGACTAAACTAAATGGGGAAGCACCATAAACCTATCGACCTAATAGGGAGAAGGATCAACATTGGAGAAACCGTCCGTGGGTTGGGAGCTCTACAAGGTATATGCAAGATGTCTAGGAAGGGCAAAAGGAATCTTTTCCAGGGTTTGAACACCTTGTTGGCAAATATTTGAACGTACAAGGATTTGATGAATATGGTTTTGCGGAATTCTCTTTCAGAATTCGAAAAGGACGCTACAAAGGGCTCCATATCGTTTCGATTGAACCCGTTCTTCTAAAAGTTCGACCGCAGCGAAATAAAACCTGACTTACGGAGAGGTGCGAGAGTGGCCGAATCGGGCGGTCTCGAAAACCGTTGACCTGAAAGGGTCCGTGGGTTCGAATCCCACCCTCTCCGCCATAACATCGTCAGTCATTAGCCTCTCAGGGAGCCAGAGTCAACATCAAGTCACAAAGTTAGGAGGGTGGGATTCGAACTGGGGAATGTGAAGGGGGTGTTCCCCCTTCATGGGGTGACCGGAGTGCAACGGAGGCGCGAGGGGGACGACTTACGTCCAGGGGATGCTTGAAGGGGATGTTTCCCCTTCGAGGGGTTAAAGGCCCAGTAGTTTTGGGCCGTCCTAGGGGCAGAGCCCCTGGGAAAGCAGGGTGCGGCACCCTGCGTGGCTTGGCCCCTTAGCGGGAGCAGGCGGGTCTTAGCCGCATGCGACTTCGAATTCCCACCCTCTCCGCCATCACATTAAGGGGAATTTTGCATAGAGTGGAGCCATAGCCTCCCCAAAGGCGTTAGAAGAGGGTGGGGTTTGAGCTGGGGGTTCTGAAGGGGATATTTCCCCTTCTTGGGGTGATCGTAGCGGAGCGTGACGCCAGGTGTCATGGTCGTTGCGGTCTTCATAGCCCCAGGCCAGCCCCATCACTCGTTGCTTGATCAGCGACTCCACCGAAGGCTCGATCTGATTCGCGTCCCGATGATCCACGAAACCTCCGGCGAGGCGTTTCAGCATATGCCTCCGCTGTGCGCCCTCCCAAAGCAACAAGCCGCCACTGTCTG
>JADFRB010000011.1:1336-13694 GCA_022561525.1 Nitrospinota bacterium | reverse complement strand
TTAAGATTTTTTCGTTTTTACCGACAAAACGTGTTGCGTGGGGCTGTGGCGCAGTTGGGAGCGCGCGTGAATGGCATTCACGAGGTCGCCGGTTCAATCCCGGCCAGCTCCACCAAAATATCTGACGTTTCCATACATTTAACGTTCATCCTGCCTTCATTCCGCATTCAGTTTTTCACCCCAGTCGGGTTTTTCTCCTGAATGTTACATAAGCAGATGCGTGTCAAGACAGATCGTACCGTAAGCCATGATTCATATTGAAAAACTAACGAAAGGGTATCCAACCAAAACCTTGTTCTCCTCGGCCTCCGCACACTTGCGTCCGGAAACACGGGTCGGTTTGGTGGGACGCAACGGGACCGGGAAAACCACCCTTCTCCGGATGATCATCGGTGAAAATACTCCTGATGACGGCACGATTCGACAACGCCCCTGGCTCCGTATTGGCTATCTTCCCCAGGAACTCGAGGCCTCAACCCAACTGACCGTCCTACAAGCCACTCACCGCGACCAATATCCCGAGCATGAAGCCAAACGAATACTCTCCGGCCTCGGCTTTGGAGAAGACGACTGGAACCGGACACTGGAAACCTATTCCGGCGGCTACCGTATGCGTGTGGCCCTTGGACATTTGCTTCTTTCGAATCCTGATGTGTTGATGCTTGACGAACCGACAAACCATTTGGATAAACCTACGCAGGCATGGTTGGAGTCTTACCTACTGAATTCCAAAATAACCATGCTGATCATCAGTCACGATACCGCGTTTTTGGATCGAATGGTCACGCATATTTGGGAAATTCGCGATGAGCAACTGCAAGAGTACCGCGGCAACTATTCCGAGTTTCAAAACCTCCGACTTCAACTCGATCTCCAACAATCCGCCGCCGCGCAACGACAGGCCAAAGAAGTCGCCCGTGTACAAAAGTTCGTCGATCGCTTCCGGTACAAAGCCAATAAGGCCCGACAAGTCCAATCCCGCATCAAACAATTGGAAAAGGTCAAGCTCATTGAAACCAAACGCGATACCAAGCGCCTCCGTTTTCGATTCCCTGAGCCCAAACCAAGCGGCAGACTTCCTCTTGACCTACAGGGGATCAGAAAACAATACGGAGACAAAGTCGTCTACGACAACATGGACTTTTACGTAGAACGAGGCCAGCGCGTGGCTCTAGTTGGTGAAAACGGCGCAGGGAAAAGTACCTTATTAAAAATATTGTCCGGCGAGTTGGAATTCGAGGCCGGCACCCGTAAGGAAGGGCATGGGGTCTCGCTTCATTACTTTGCGCAGCATCAAGCTGAAATCCTCAATCCCGAACACACCATTTTAGAATCCTTGGCTGAAGCCGCGCCACAAGCCGAAATGAATTATTTGCGAAGCATCGCCGGGGTGTTTCTCTTCTCTGGGGATGATCAGAAAAAACCCATCAAAGCGCTGAGCGGAGGTGAACGCAATCGCGTAGCCTTGGCTCGCATGTTAGCCGAACCGGCCAACACGTTGCTGCTGGACGAGCCGACTAATCATTTAGATCCCGGATCGGTTGATGTACTCACCGACGCGATGACGATCTTTCCCGGTACGATTGTGTTCATCTCACACGACCCGACGTTTTTGAGCCGGGTGGCAACACGCGTCGTGGACATTGACGAAGGCGTACTGACGGATTATATCGGCGATTACGAATATTATCTGTGGAAACGATCGAAGGAACTCGAAGAGCTTCGGAAACAAGAGGAAGCTCAACAGGCTTCCAAGCTCAAGGAAAAGAAGCGGAAGAAACACACCAACGGTGCTTCCCCCATAGAGTCCCCTCCTCAGGAGAAAAAATTCAATCGGCGAGACATCACCAAATCCATCAATCGGCTGGAGAAACAAGTCACGCGCGCAGAAGAAGAGATTGCCGACCTAGAGGAGCGGATCAAGACCCGAGCAGCGGAACTTGCGGCTCCCGAACTGTATCAAGACTTTGCCCGTTGGAATGAACTGCATCAAGAACACGAACAATGGAAGCGCGATCTCAACGTATTGACGGACAAGTGGTCAGACCTCTCTTCTCAACTTGAAACCCAAAAACAACAGATGGAACAGGTGGGGTAAATGCGTGAAACGTCATGCGTGAAGCGTGAAGAAAAGAAATGAGCTTTCCTACTCTGCACTTCTTACGTTTCACGGATCACCCGTCACGGTATCCTCACCATTCCTCGTCCGCATAATCCTCTTCCTCTACCTTCTTGCTCTTATCCATCTTAGGCCGATAATACCGTCGCCCTTCTAAGGATGGCGGAAGGTGGCTTTGCTCAACTTGGGCTTCTGGATCATCGTGAACATATCGATACCCTTTCCCATAGCCCACATCTTTCATCAGCGAAGTGACAGCATTCCGAAGGTGCAAGGGCACGGGCAAATTCCCCAATTGTTTGGCATCGGCTAAGGCTTCCTTTAAACCCACATACGAGGCATTGCTTTTGGGGCATGATGCCAAGTAGGTCGTACCATGGGCCAAATTAATTTGTGCTTCGGGCAACCCCACTTGCACCACCGCTTGAAAAATTGCGGTCGCCACCATAATGGCCATTGGCTCGGCATTGCTCACATCTTCTGAGGCAAAAATGACCATGCGCCGCGCAATGAATTTCGGATCCTCACCACCTTCTAACATACGAGCGAGCCAATACAACGCACCATCGGCATCGGAATCTCGCATGCTCTTAATATACCCGGAGATCAGGTTGTAGTGCTCTTCCCCGTCTTTGTCATACCGGAGCGACTTCTTCTGAAGAATGTGTTTGAGCTGTTGTTGATCAAGGGCCCGTGGGGATTTATCTTTTGCAGCCACTTGTCTCACCGCGTATTCCAGGGCCGAAAGCAGGGATCGTGCATCGCCATTTCCATAGTGGATCAGCCCCGTTCGAGCCTCACTGGTCACGGTCACATTGAACTTCCCCAGCCCTCGTTCCTGATCCGTCATCGCCCGATCGATGATGGTTCCCATCGCCTCCTCATTCAAAGAATGTAGCTCCACGACCATTGAGCGTGACAACAGCGGGGCAATGATTTCAAAGGACGGGTTTTGAGTCGTCGCCCCAATCAGAGTAATATCGCCGCGCTCCACATACGGGAGAAAGGCATCTTGCTGCGCTTTATTGAATCGATGAATTTCATCCACAAATAAAATAGTATGTTGACCGGTCATCCGGCGACGTTGTACTGCCTCTTTGATGATGGTGCGAAGTTCAGGCACGCCACTGACCACCGCCGAAAACGGGACAAAGGCAGCTTCCGAATGTCGGGCAATGAGATGAGCCAAGGTTGTCTTCCCCGATCCCGGAGGCCCCCAAAGAATGAGTGAAGGAACCTGATCGGATTCAATCGCCTGTCGTAAGGCTTGATTCTTCGAGAGCAGATGCTCCTGACCCAAAAATTCTGAGAATGTCTGAGGCCGGAATCGCTCCGCGAGAGGTCCGACGGAAAAGGAGATTGGGCCGGCTTGTGTGTTGGAAGAATCACGAAACAGGTCAGGTTGCGGAGGATTGTTACTGGGTATCATGAGATCCTCACGAATTATCGAGGTGGCAGGAACGTGTTCTGACGGTTCGCGCAAGAATACCTTATGCTATAACGCCATGCGGATGTCCTGCAAACTGTGATTCGATTTCGTTATTCCCCGGTGCTCTGAGAGGGGGGAACCATTAAGGTCCCCCCTTTGGAAAAGGGGGTTAGGGGGATTTTCCAATCATATTGTTTCCTTAAACCTAGAAACGGCAGTTGGATCACAAATCTGGGCCTCCCAATTGTACCGGTTATTTCGTGACGGACCCTTAGCGTACCTGGCAAAATAAAAAATGTCTCATCACCACCAAGGTGACCACGACTTTTTGTATTTCACCATGCACACCAATAGCTTACACGTCTTTTTTGTGCCCAACTGCCGTTTCTAGGTTAAAATACCCAACGACAAAACTGGAAACCTGAGGAGTAACCTATGAAAGTACATGTCAACGGCATCGACCTTGCGTATTCGGATGAAGGACATGGGGATCCAATCATTTTTCTCCACGCGTTTCCGCTGAATCGTACCATGTGGGAACCCCAGGTCGCTGGGCTCAAGGATCGATATCGAGTGATTACGATGGACCTTCGCGGGCATGGAGAGTCCGATGCTCCAATGTGGCGCTATACCTTGGAGCAGTTTGCCGAGGATATCAAAGCCTTGCTCGATCACCTTGGGATTTCAAAGGCGACATTCGTCGGGCTGTCCATGGGTGGGTATATCCTTTTTGCGCTGTATCGAAAGTACCCAACGTTCTTTCACGCTCTGGTGTTAGCCGATACCCGAGCGACCGCCGATACTCCCGAAACCAAAACCGCTCGATTCTCCATGGCCCAAGTCGCGTATAGGCGGGGGGCCTCGGCTATTGCAGACCTCATGCTCCCAAAGCTTTTCAGCCCTTCAGGATTGGAAAATCGAAAAGACTTGGTCGCTAGGTTACGGAAAATGATAATCGGCAACCAAATCTCCGGTATCGTGGGTGACCTCATGGCCATGGAAGAACGACCGGATTCCACCCCGCTCCTGAAAAAGTTCAACGTTCCAACTTTGGTTTTGGTAGGGGAGAACGACTTAGCTTCACCACCAGAAGAGGTGAAACGAATGGCGGAACACATACCTCATTCACAATTTAGACTCATCCCTCAGGCAGGACATGTTTCAAATCTGGAGCAACCCGAAGTCTTCAATCATGCCCTCATACAATTCCTAGAAAATCTCGACCGATCTGTAGGCGACAATTGAGGGTGCTTAAGTACAGGATGTCGAGGGGAACGAGGGTATCTGTTTGGGAAAATTAGTTTTCTTGAAGTAATTTGGGGTCAGACTCGACTTAATGAATTCTTACGATCACCCCTTGCGGGACAAATACCTAACTAAATCGAGTCTGACCCCTTTTTTAAAAAAGCTAGATCTCTGTGAAGGCGGATGGGTAGGAGCGTTAGACTGTTTCTCGGGCGGAAGGTCGAATCAATCTCAAAAACTCATCGCGGGTTTGTTGTTGTTTGCGGAAGGCACCGAGCATATGGCTGGTGACTGCTACGGTGTTTTGTTTTTCCACACCCCGCATCATCATGCAGAGATGCCGTGCTTCAAGGACTACCCCAACTCCAATCGGGTCTAACTTTTTCTGAAGGGTTTCAGCAATTTGGACTGTCAAACGTTCTTGTATTTGGAGCCGCCGGCTGAACACGTCGACGATTCGAGGGATCTTACTTAATCCAACAACTTGTTTCCTTGGGATGTACCCCACATGACATTTTCCAAAAAACGGCAGCAAGTGATGTTCGCACAAACTGAAAAAATCGATGTCGCGGACAATAACCATTTCATCGTACTCAATGGGATACAAAGCGCCATTGACCAGGTCATCAATATTCTCTTGATAGCCTTTTGTGAAAAACGTCAGCGCGTCGGCCACACGCTTGGGCGTTTCTTCCAAACCACCTCGCTTGGGATCCTCGCCAAGTATCGTCAGGAGTTGGGTAATCAAGCCTTCGAGATTCGCCGGGGTCTCGTTTTCGGGTGCTCGTGTGACTCGACCAACTTTTCCTTTGACCTGTTTTATCGCAGAGCTTCGACCAGGTTGTGTTTTCGAACGTTGTAGATGATTCATAAGTTGTTCACGAGGGAAAGAGATTGGATGAGAAAACGAGGCCCTTACCCATGCCGATCGCCTTGATACTCGAAATAATTGTCACGGGTTTCAATGAGCCCGATTTTCTCTAACTGCCCGAGAGGAATGGCATCCACCAGTTCATCCCAAATAAATCGAGCGACATTTTCTCCCGTGGTCACCACATCTTGGAAGGCCGGATCGTGGTTGAGATGTCGATGATCAAACCGTTCGAGGATTGTTGTCGTAACCAGCCGATCCAGACGTTCAAGATCCGTGATCTCACCCGTCAGAGCATCGATTTCGCCACGCACGGTTACCAGAACCGTGTAATTATGCCCATGCCCGTTGAGATTATTGCATTTTCCAAACACTTTCCGATTGACGTCATCAGACAGTTCCTTGGCATGTAATCGGTGGGCTGCACAGAAATGATATTGCCGGGTCAGGCGCGCTTGGTGATTCATGATCTTACGACTGAGAAGTTTTGGTTTCTTCTTGAACGGATTCCGTTGTTCCAAACTTTTCTTCGGGGACTTGCACCATGACATCGCCAAAAATTTTCGCCTGGCAACTTAACCGATGGTACGGCTCGGTGAGGGCTTCTCGGTCTAGTAAATCTTGTTCCTCAAAATCTATTTCGGATAAATGCTCGCCCCCCACCATCACTTCCACCCGACATGTTGAACACGAAGCATTGCCCCCGCAGTCATGCTCCAACGGAAAACCCAACAATTCTGCGGCTTCGAGGACCGAGACGTTTTCGGGCACCTCTCCGCTTTTTCCTTCTGAGTGAACGAACGTAATGTGCGGCATAACCAATTAACCCGTAGCGGAAACCACCTCTGCAGCAGGGTTAAAGGGGCACGCATGGTTGGCCACGTGCGCTTCAAACTCATGACGAAATAGACGAAAACTGTTTTGGACCAGCACTGAGGCTCCCGTCACTAACGTACAAAAACCCGTCCCTTTCACAAACCCACAGATCTGCAACATTTTATCCAGATCTTCTTGGGTCCCTTTTCCCTCTTCAATTTTCGCAACGAGCCCTTCAAGATGTTCTGTTCCAATCCGGCAGGGTGGACATTGCCCGCAACTTTCTTCCCGGAAAAACGTTGAGAGCTTCAGCGTGTGCGCCACCATGCAGGTGGCATCATCCACTACAATGACTCCGGCTGATCCTAATCCCGTTCCGGCCTTTTTCAACGTATCAAAATCCATGGCAAGGTCCAGTTCATCTGGACCCACCATCGAAAAAGACGGGCCCCCGGGAAACACGGCTTTAACCTTTCGTCCTTCGGGAACCCCACCGCCACATTCTTCGATTAAATAGCGAAGTGGAGTGCCCAACGGCAGCTCATAGACTCCCGGACGTTGCACGGCGCCACTAAGACTAAACAACATCGTTCCCGGAGTTTTTTCGGCCCCGACTTCCTTAAACCATTCAGCGCCATTGCGAAGAATATGGGGCACATGGGAGAGCGTCTCGACATTATTAATCAAGGTGGGTTTTCCATGGAGACCAAAGTCTGTTGGATAAAATGGAGGCTTCTGTTTGGGGTGGGCTGGGCGGCCTTGCATCGACTCCAACATAGCGGTTTCTTCACCAGCCACATAACTACCGTGTCCATCGAAAATTTCGATGTCTACATCAACACCTGTGCCCAACACGTTTTTGCCAAGGTAACCCCGTTCCCTGGCTTGCACGAGAGCCTTTTCGAAATTCGAGCGTTCTTCTTCAAACTCGGCATTCAGATAAATGTAGGATTCTTTGGCATTGACTGTAAAAGAAGCAATCAAACACCCCTCGATCAGTTGATGGGGGAAATGTTTGATCAGGTGCCGATCTTTAAAGGTCCCGGGCTCATGTTCTCCCGCATTACAGACAAAATACCGTTCATCGGATCGGTGATGAAGCACCTTTTCCCATTTCAGCCCGGTCGGGAATCCCGCGCCTCCACGTCCCCGCAAGGACGCGCGTTTTAATTCTTCCACCACGCCATCCGGGTTGTTTTCCCGCACACATTTTTGCCAGGCTTCATAGCCTCCTCGTGTGATATACGCATCGATATCCCAGGGCTCCCCTTTCATGGGTTGAAGGAGGCGAAGGGGCTTG
The DNA here is from genome assembly GCA_022561525.1 of Nitrospinota bacterium. Lineage (GTDB taxonomy): Bacteria > Nitrospirota > Nitrospiria > Nitrospirales > UBA8639 > Nitronereus. The sequence goes on along the minus strand of JADFRB010000011.1, from coordinate 5,914 downwards.
TCATTCGTCATACAATAATCCTGACTATCCTCAATGGGTTGGGACACAATATCTCAACTCAGAATTTTTAACTATACGGGTCAGTCCATAATTCCGTCAAGCATTTCGACTCCCACAAAAGACAAAAAACGCAACACTCTCAAGTACTTACAGTTCACAAGTTACATCATTCACTTATCCCATGGTGGTAGAGAATTACCATGAAAACTCCCCGGTCACGGTTGAGAGTTGGTGGGGGGAGCTTGTACACTTCCTCCCGCAAAGAGGACCATCTCAGAAACCATTTCGCGTCGCACGGTCAATGGTTTCAAAGAAACACACAGAGCGTGAACCTAGAAACGGCAGTTGGGCGCAAAAAAGACGTGCAAGATATTGGCGTGCATGGTGAAATAAAAAATGTCGTGGTCACCTCCGTGGTGATGAGACTTTTTTTATTTTGCCAGGTACGTCAAGAGCTTGCGCGGACTTTTGTGATCCAACTGCTGTTTCTAGGTTAAAGGAGGCAGATACGTGGCATCGCAGAATACAGCACCATTGGTCGGCATTATTATGGGAAGCAAAAGCGATTGGGAAGTCATGCGACTCGCCAGCGAGACGCTGACACAATTGGGCATTGATAATGAATGCCGCGTCATTTCCGCCCACCGGGCCCCCGATGCGCTATTTGAATACGTCGGCCAAGCAGAGTCACGAGGGCTAAAAGTCATCATCGCCGGAGCGGGTGGAGCTGCACATTTACCAGGAATCATCGCCGCAAAAACCACCTTGCCGGTGCTGGGCTGCCCCATGCAATCCAAGGCACTGCAGGGATTGGACTCCTTATTGTCGATCGTCCAAATGCCCAAAGGTATTCCCGTGGCTACTCTGGCAATCGGTGAAGCGGGGTCGGCCAACGCCGCCTTGTTTGCGGCAGCCATCTTGGCGTTATCCGATTCGGGGATTAAACAGCGGCTGGAAGAGTATCGGAAGAAACAAACTGAGAAAGTGTTGGCGGAGAAATTGTAAAAACCGTGAAGCGTAAGGTGTAAGGCGTGATATGTAAAACAAAGAGAGAACCCGCTTTACACATGACGCATCACGCTTCACGTCTTTCCATCAGCCTGCATCAAAAATTCGATCGACTTCCTCACACAACTCGCGGACACCTTGGGCCGAGGTGTCGAACGCGGTTTTTTCTTCAGGCGTGAGATCATATTCCAGGATTTCTTCCACGCCATTTTTTCCAAGACAAACGGGGACCCCCATGTAGACCCCCTTCAATCCGTATTCCCCTTCACAGAGCGCGGCACAGGGAAGCACTTTGTGTTCATCCTTGAGGATCGATTCCACCATTTCCACCGCCGAGGCAGCCGGAGCATAATAGGCACTTCCAGTCTTCAGCAGGTTAACGATTTCTGCCCCGCCATTGCGGGTTCGCTTCACAATCTCATCGAGTGTTTCTTTAGACATCCATTGATCGACTGGCCGCCCACTTACGGTGGTATATCGAACCAAGGGAACCATCGCATCTCCATGGCCCCCTAATACCATCGCCTGCACATTGTGCACTGAGACCTTCAACTCTTGGGCAATGAACGTGCTGAAGCGAGCAGAGTCGAGCACGCCCGCCATTCCGACCACGCGCTGTTTTGGAAATCCACTGGCTCGGTACGCCACATGGGTCATCGCATCTAAGGGATTGGCCACAATGACTAAAATGGTTGACGGTGACCGCTTCACGATTTCCTGGACAACCGACCGGACAATTTTGGTATTGGTTTCGAGCAATTCGGATCGGCTCATCCCCGGCTTGCGCGCAATACCCGAGGTAATGACGACAAGGTCTGACCCTTCCGTTTCATTATAGTTGTTCGTCCCAATAATCGGAGAATCGTATCCACACACTGCCCCAGCTTGAGCCAAGTCCAATGCCTTGCCCTGCGGAAGTCCCTCAACAATATCCACCAAGACAATGTCGTAGCCATTCTTTTCAGCGAGCCGTTGCGCCGCCGATCCTCCCACATTGCCAGCCCCGACTACCGTCACTTTCCGCTGATTCATAGGACACCTTTTCCGTTCAAATCGAAAACAGCCTAGTCATCATCATGACTTGCCCATCCCGCAACCTTGAAATTGATGGTGCAGACGAAGTTGTCCCCATAATAAAAATTCAGTTTAATCTTTTTCCGGCCATATTCACGAGCAAGAAATTCCTCTGGCCTTTCGACAAGCTCTTGATAGGTTCCAGGAGGATAGACTTCCAAATCGGTAAAACTCACAATCATACCTTTTTTGATTTCCTGCATGATTTTGGCGGAACACTGCGGATAGATCTCCCAAAACTTCGCATCAATTTCTTCCCGAGTCGGTTCGGAACTTGGATCGCCGATGATCCGATCTTTTTTTTCAAATTTGGCCAACCGGCGAATATACGGATATTGTTTCCCGGTAAACAGCTTATACAGCCAAGGGGGAATTTCTGGTTTAGTTGAGTCAGTGGTCATGGATAAGATTTTCGTGATGCGTAAAGCGTAATGCGTGAACCGTAAAAATTGCTAATTCAAAAACCCATCACGCATTACGGATCACGTAAACCGGGCGTTCAAAAAGGTCGTCCAGCAAGGCCGCAGGACCGTGGGCGCGCGGAGCGTACTCATAGTACGTGAGCACGGCAACGGGCCGAGAACGCCGCTGGCGGCCCCTTCGGCCAGACTCAGGGCATGCTTTTTCAACGCCCGGTTAGTCGTTGATACACCCGTGGCAGCCGTTCAGGCAAGTCCGCCACATCATCAAGGACCAGATACTGGACATCTCCATACATTCGTTTGAGATATCCGGTGGCTTCTCGATCAATCGTGAGGCAAAACGGACTAATGCCGCGTTGACGCGCTTCACGCAAGGCCATCTTGGTATCCTCCAGTGCGTATTCTTCGGCATACCCGTCATCCAGCGGCTTTCCGTCACTCAACAAGATCAACAAACGATGCCGGGCAGGGCATTGAAGCAACTTTTGTGCGGCATGGCGAATGGCGGCTCCGTCACGATTTTGTTGCAACGGAGTCATGGCTTCAATACGTTGCGCCACTTGATAACGTAGAGTGTCTTCGAAATCCTTGAGCACGAGGAAATCCACATGATCCCGCCCTTGCCCGGAAAAACCGTACAAAGCGTATTGATCGCCTATGGCCTCTAATGCCTCAATCAACAACACCAACCCTTCCTTTTCAATATCAATGACACGACGCGCTCCGTTTTCAATCTGCCGACCGGTCGATCCACTCATGTCCACTAAGAACGCCACGGCCACATGCCGTTCCCGTTTATCTCTGCGTAAATAGATCCGGTCGGACGGCTCGGCTCCCGCGCGCCGATCAACGGCTCGACTAATGACGGCATCGAGATCGAGTTCCTCGCCATTTTCGTATCCATGCACTCGGCGTAAAGCCGTAGGCCGAATGGTTTCAAAGTACCGTCTCAATAACCGGATCGAGGAAGCATGTTTTTCGAGAGTCGCCTGGGCAAAGTCCGGGCTGCCTTCCGGACCTGGCCGTTCAATGACTCGACACCATTTAAGTCGATAGTCTTGTATCATTCCATCCCATTCAGGATAGAGATAGGTTCGGTCCTCACCTTTCTGAACCGGCAACTCGCCTTGTCCTGACCCTTTGACCACCCAATGTTCGTCCAAGACACGATCGTGCCCTGATTGAGAATCATCACGATCCCGAACGCCCTCAACCGATTCCTTCTCGCTCGACTCTTGGGATCGAGGAGATGGCGAATCATTCGTCCCACCAGGCTCCTGAATATTGGGACTTTCACTACCTGATGGTGCAATACCTTCTTCCGTCGCACTTTCACCCTGCACAAGGTCTGGACTCATTTCACCTCGGTAGGCCCAGTTTGTAATTGAGCGATAGCCTCCGGCTGTTTCTTCCGCCGCACGAGGACCAGCTCCGAGATCAGAGTCTGGATCATCCGATTCCGGCGGAGCCTCGGTTTCTGGCATTTCATACGTCCCAATCATTTCTTCCATGACTTGATACATCTGATCAGCCAACTGAATGGCATCAGAAGCCGAGGCTTCGGCATGTAAAAGCGATTGCGACAATACCCAGCACCGCTCGACCACTGGCTTCAAGACATCCCGGATTTCCACGGTACCAGGTTCTTGGGTCAAGAGGAGAAGTAAAGAGTCAATCACCATCTCACGCGCGGTCATCCCATGCAGGAACGAACGGGTGCTCACTGATGCTTTGGCTAACGCGGCTAAATCCTGCCGAAGCCCGGGGTATTCTTGCTGAAGAAGAAATTCAACCCGCGCATCTTCCAGAATCGTCCACAGATCTTGAATCACACCCTTTTGAGGATAGAGAGAAAAGAGATCCCCCAAACAATTAATTTCCGGCATGCTTGCGTGACTGTGGGGCCTTATACCCTTGCCCCCTGGAAGGGGGAGAGGGGAGGGTGAGGGGGTCCCCGCATACCCATCACCGCGTTGATATCGAGACACCACCTCTTGCGCCAAGGCCCGAACAGCCTCTAGATCAATCCGATACGTTCCAAACTCCAAGTGCCCCACTTCGTGCGCCACCATCA
>JADFRB010000011.1:0-1326 GCA_022561525.1 Nitrospinota bacterium | reverse complement strand
TATAACATCGAAGATTCACCTCACGCGTGGGGTATTGATTCATCACCATGGGCAACCGGATTCGCATACCTTCAGGGGTCTTCTCGGTTCGAGCAAGACCACTGTTTTCGGACAACGATTCAATAGAAATGGTTTCCCCGCAAATCATTTGAGCAAACAGTTTTAACGAGCGTGCAACTTGTCGGAGCGGCACACCGTTCATGGCCTGTTCAATCGAACTCAACGCCTTGGACGTTTCAAGCGCAAAATAAGCGCGAGCTCCATCGGTGCTATAGTCCAGCACATCCATGCCACCACGGAACCATGTCTCAAAGGCATCGTGGGTATCATCTGCTCCAACCGTCACACTCACCACCTCCGGACATCGTCGCAGATAGGCCAGCGTGACTTCAGCATCACGTTCCGCCAGAAGCCCTCCATATTGCAACACCCTAGTCTGCCATTCTTTGGTTGGAAGAGCTTTCATCAATAGGGGAATTTCACCCAGAAACGTCAGAGCGGTTTCAGGAGAACGATCGGCAAGGGTCGATCCAAGTGCAACAACCCGTGGCCGCACATCCATCGCTTCAATTTCTTTTAAGAGCGAAGGACTCGTTCTAAAGAATTCCAAAATCCCGATATAGTCAGGTTTCCCAAGGCTATTTTGGGTGATGAGTTTCATCCCGAACGCGACCCAGGGTCGAACCTCATCGAGCGGAAGCACATCGGCCACGTTGGCACATTCTCGAAAGAATTCAATCCCCAGTACTTGATTCCACTCCGTAAGTTCTTGCCCCACTTCGGCCCAACCGGCCAGATCGATTGCTGGATCGGCAAACAGTAATTCAGGAGTCTTTCGGAAAAACTCAAACGCACAATTCGCGGCATACTCGGAGTCGCGATCCGCCACTTCCAGCGCAACGGCGAGAACGTGCTGCCGAAGAGCCGGAGTGTCCAGCACTCCCAAAATCCGTGGGCTTTCCCGTAAATACTTGAGCGTGACCGCGCCCGACAAAGCCGCTTACGCAATAGCCAAATCCAACCACAGGACAACCGTGTGCGGATCACACCGACGAAGCACTTCCGGCAAGGCTTCAATGGCTCCTCCAGTAAGTTTGGCTGAACTGTCCTGCAATTCCGAAAGAAGTTCCAATACCTGTGCGGCGACACCAGCCTCCTCCAAAAGCTGAGTGACTTCACCGGCAGCTTCCTGGCTCAACCGATTTCCAAAAATGGCAAGAAGTTCTTTTTTGAGGGGTGAGTTATCCATAACAAGTTTTTAGCATGAACGTTTCGACAGACCTAATATGTTCCGGACTTCGTCCTCAGTGACACCGATAAGCTCAA
>JADFRB010000010.1 GCA_022561525.1 Nitrospinota bacterium | reverse complement strand
GGTGTGTTATCCATTTCACCTGTTCGAGTGCTGCCTGGTGACCGATGGTGGGGGAGCCCTCATCCTTACTCGGGCCGATAGGGCCGGCGACTTCCCCACAAAGCCCGTGTACATCATGGGTACAGGGGAGTCTGTTGAAACGCCCATCGTCAGCCAGATGTACGACATGACCTCTTCAGCAGCCTTCAAAGTCTCCAGTGCGAAGGCTTTCGAAGAGGCCCAGATCAGCCATGGGGACGTGGACCACGTGATGATCTACGACGCCTTCGCCCACCTTCCGATTTTTGGGCTGGAAGACCTGGGATTCGTGGGCCGCGGCGAAGCCGGCGCCTTCATCGAGGAGGGAAACACTTCTCCGGGAGGCAAGCCATGGATATCGAAGGACTTGGGACCGCGGTGGTAGACCAGCTTGTGGAAAGGGGCCTGGTGAAAAACATCGCCGACCTCTACCAATTGAAGGAAGAGGATTTGCTGCCCCTGGAAAAGTTCGCCCAAAAGTCTTCCGAAAATTTAATCGCGGCCCTGGAGACCAGCAAATCCGCGGAATTGTGGCGTTTGCTCCACGGGCTGGGCGTGCAGCATGTAGGGGTCGGGGCTTCCAAAGACTTGGCAAATCACTTTAATTCCCTGGAAAAAATCCAGGCGGCAAGCGAGGAAACCCTCACGGCCATCGATGGAATAGGTGAAATCATGGCGCAAAGCATTCGGCAATTTTTCGCTCAAGAGGAGAATCAGTCCATCATTGAGCGTTTGATAGAGGCCGGCTTGAATGTTGCTCAGGAGGAAAATGTTGAAGTTGAGGAGAGGCCCATGCCTCTGGCGGGGAAAACTTTTGTCCTCACCGGAACCTTGCCTTCGATGACACGGGAGGAAGCCAAGGCCCTCATCGAAAAAGCGGGCGGAAAGGTTACCGGAAGCGTGAGCAAAAAAACAAGCTACCTATTAGCCGGAGAATCTCCCGGCTCCAAGATCGCTAAAGCGGGAAAAATTGGAATTCCGGTTATCGACGAGAATACATAGGAACTTGTCGGCATTATCACGGAAACGGATGTGGTGCGGGCCGTGGCAGAGGAAGAGAATGTGTCTGGAGTTTCAGTGGCCCAAGTAATGTCAAGCCCGATCTTAACCGTAGAGAAAAAACTGTCTCCTCACTATGCGCGTGACTTGATGGCTGATAAACGGATTCGGCACTTGGCGGTAACCGAGGAAGGGAAGATTGTAGGGATTATTTCAGCACGCGATCTGCTGGCCTATTTCAAGACCGTTTCGAAAGAAGTGGGCTAATCTCGGACAGGCTCCTAGACACGAATGCCAATTTTTTCTAGCACCGATTCCGTCGCCACCAAGTTCCGACTCAATCCTAAGCCTTTTGGTTCCAAACCCATGGCCAACCCTAATAATTGCGGCAAGTGCAATATTGGAAGATCAATCTCCATGCCATTCTGTTTGGCAGCCTTGGATTGCAGACCATCCAAATTCAAATGACACAAGGGGCAGGGCGTGACCATAAGATCAGCCCCATACTCCTTGGCATCCGAGGTATGATGAGCCACCATTTTTAACGAATTCGGTTGGTTGATCGTCAGAAGGGGCAACCCACAACAGCGAGTTTTCCCGGGGAAATCGACCACCTCGGCACCCAACAAATCAATCACGGTTTCTAGGGATTTAGCCCGAGATGGCGTTTCGTCAAATCCAAGTGCTTCACGTGGACGCTGCAAATAACATCCATAAAACGGGGCCGCTCGCAACCCTGTGAGCGGGCGCTTCACATGCTGGAGAATTGTTTCTTCCCCAATATCTTCCAAGAGAATCCAAATAAAATGCTTGACCCTTGTGGTACCGCGGTAGGTAATACCTTCTTCGGCCAATACCCTGTTGATCTCAGCCAAATACTCGGGATTGGACTTGAGCCGATGATTGGCCTGACTCATCACGCCCTGGCAGGTACTACAAATCGTCATGATGGGCAGACCTTGTTGTTCGGCTAAGGCCAAGGTATGGGCATTGAGAATATCTCCCAACCGAAGATCTTTTTCTTGCAACACCCCAGCACCGGTACATGAAGCTGTGGTCATCTCTTCCAGCTCAATGCCCAGCTGTGGGTAGACCTGCATTACCGATTGGTATAACTCGGGGCATCCCCCTTTAGAGACACACCCTGGAAAGAACGCATATTTCATGGGAGGTTCCTCGTGTGGCGAAAGAGTCTGCGGATCCGGTCAATCCCTGGAATCGCGCGATGCAATGGACCAGACCTTGGGAGTTTTCCTCGAACCAAGGCTCGGAGCGTCATTGGTAGAAATGAAAGCATTTGCCCAATGTTCTTTAATCCAAACGTCCGCATGGCTAACAAGGGCTCATCCAGCCGGCCTTTGTGTTCAATGAGATCAGCAAACACTTCGGCATGGCGGGAACCACAGGTGGACGGAATGCCATGGTCAATGCCTTTGGCACGAAGATCCATGATACGATCCATGGCGCCCACTTCCTTGGGACAGACTTCGATACACTCCATGCAGCGCGTGCAATCCCACATGCCGCCTGGGGTATTCAGGGCCAATAATCTTGAGTCGCTCGCCCCATCTCGAGGGTCAGCCACAAACCGATAGGCCTTGGCTAACGCCGCAGGCCCAATGAATTGGTGATCGACTTCTAACGCGGCACAATCCGACACACAGGCCCCGCACATGATGCACCCCATAACTCCCGTCAAATGTTTCATGGATTCCGGGGAGGCAATGTACTCAGCATCGGGCTTAGGTCCTGCCGGTTGTAGCCAAGGCTGCACTTGCCGGATTTTGTCCCAAAATCCACCCATATCCGTCACCAAATCTTTGATCACGGGCATATTATTCATGGGCTCCACTTGGACCGTTCCATCCGGAGATTCCAGAGAAACCACTTTCGTTTTACAAGCCAAGGTGGCATGTCCGTTAATACGCATGCCACACGAGCCGCAAATCGCCCCACGACAGGAACACCGAAGGGCCAAGGACTCATCAACGGATTCCCGAATCTTAATGAGCGCATCGAGTACGGTATCCGATTGCTCGGTCTCTAATTCATACTCTTGGAAATACGGTTGGGGTGATTCCGATTCCGGATTGAACCGTTTTATGCGAAAGGTGGTAGGCATTAGTAAACTCGGACTTGGGGCTTCCATTGCGTAATCCGAACGGGGAGATAATCCACCCGAGGTGACCCTTCAGGATTATGATACATCAAAATATGCTTAAGCCAATTCTCATCATCCCGTTGAATACAGTCGGTACGAAAATGCGCACCTCGGCTTTCCGTCCGTATCATCGCGCCACGGACAATGGTCTGGGCACAATCCAACATCATCCCTAACTCCAACGCTTGCACCAGGCTCGTGTTAAACACCCGGCCTTTATCCTGGATGGCTACCCGATTCCACCGATCTCGGAATACCGGCAACAGGCCCTGGACTTCCTCCATGCCTTCCTCATCGCGAAAGACCCCTAAATGTTTATTCATCGTTACCCCAAGATCAAGACGAATGGCTGCAACGGTATCGGTATGCGCCTTGCGTTTCAAGAATTCCTGCACCATGTTGTGATCTTTATCTGAAACAGAATTGTTCACTCGCGGCTCTTCTACCGACTGGGCATAGGCTGCGGCACATGATCCGGTGCGTCGCCCAAACACGACCGTATCCAAAAGAGAGTTCGCGCCCAGTCGATTTCCACCGTGTAAACTCAAGCAAGCGGTTTCACCCGCCGCGAATAAGCCCGGGACACCCTTCCAGCCGCCCTGTGGATCCCAACAGCGACCGTCTACATCGGTTTTGATCCCGCCCATGCTGTAGTGCATTCCGGGTCGAATTGGAATGGGCTCTTCGGTCAAATCAATATTCGCGAAGGTTTTGGCTTCCTCAAATATTTGCCCAAGCCGTTCTTGAATGAGCCGTTTGCCCAAATGGCGACAGTCCAATAATACACATCCATTGATCCCCCGCCCTTCATTAATTTCAATTTGTTCCGCCCGCGATATGACATCCCGCGATGCCAACTCCATCATGTTAGGGGCATACTGTTCCATGAATCGCTCGCCGTCCTTATTGATAAGATAGGCTCCTTCTCCCCGTGCCGCCTCAGTGATCAGGAGCCCCTTCCCCTTCAATGTCGTCGGGTGATACTGCACCATCTCCATATCCATCAGGGGGGTCCCGGCACGATAGGCAATGGCCATGCCATCGCCTGTACAAATCATGGCATTCGTACTTGGCTCAAACACACGCCCTAATCCCCCTGCCGCAATGATGACCACCTTGGCTTTGACAAAGGCAAACTGGCCTGATCGGATTTCAAAGGCGACCACTCCTGCGCATCGGCCATCATCATCGCGGACAACGGATGTTGCAAACCATTCTTCAAACACTGGGAGATTGGCTTTGAGGATTTGTTCATACAATACATGGAGTATGGCTTGCCCGGTAAAATCCGAGACAAAAAACGTCCGTGCTCGTTTTTGCCCACCAAACCGTCGCGTGCCCAATCGGCCTTCATCGTTTCGATTAAAAATGACTCCCATATGTTCCAGGGCTAGAATATCCTGCCCCGCTTCTTCTGCCAGAATTTCAATAGCATCCTGGTCGCCTAAAAAATCGCTCCCTTTGACCGTATCAAATGCATGATCCTCCCAGGTATCACCACGATCCGTGAGCGCGGCATTGATGCCGCCTTGGGCCGCATTGGAATGACTCCGAACGGGATGGACCTTCGTGAGGATCGCGACCTTGGCCCCACCTTCATGCGCGGCTAACGCCGCCCGCATGCCCGCCAATCCGGCACCAAGAACCAGAATGTCAAATGTGTATGCGGTGGTCATAAGGGTAAGCCAGCAGAGGGAACCCTGATAATTTGAGTACCAAGAATGTAAGAATTGAGCGCCAAAAAATCTACCTTATGAAAATTTAGGTTTTCATACGGTCATTGTATCACGAGAAATACACAACGTCGTTCGAAAAAGGGGCAGTGGATATTGGGTAACGGGTAGGACTTAGGGTTCCCACAAGAAGAACTGAACGTTGACAGAGCAGCTAACCCATTTCAAGAAGATCATGATCGGGATTTCGTTCTTTGGCAAAGTTTTTTGACCAGGGGGAGCGGAAGAGAACGACGGGACGATCCTGTTGATCTTTCACCACCATCGCATCTGACGGAGCACGAAAGGTGTTGACGTCTCCCACCAGCCAGGAGCTGCACTCAAAAGACAGCGTTTCCAATCTCGTTTCCACTCGGTATTCATTCCGAAGGCGATATTGAAGCACATCAAATTGCAGGCGACCGACCGCAGCGACAAAGAATTCCAATTCATCCAGGCTTTTCATAATCTGGACCGTTCCTTCAGCCGCCATCTGGACCATGCCTTTATCAAAGGCCTTGCGCTTCCCCACATCGGTCGGATGAATCCGGGCAAATACTTCGGCTTGAAATTGTGGAAGGGGTTTGTAATTGAACTCTTCTTGCAGTGAAATGGTGTCCCCAATGGCGAACTGTCCCGGATTGATAATCCCGAGGATATCGCCGGGATACGCCATGTCCACCGTGGTTCGTTCCTTGGCCACGAGACTGTGTGGTCGAGAAAGGCGCACTTCGCGGCCTAACCGGTGGTGTTTCACGACCATGTCGCGTTCAAATCGTCCGGAGCAGACTCGAAGAAACGCGGTGCTGTCGCGGTGACGTGGGTTCATGTTCGCTTGGAGCTTGAACACATAGGCGCTAAACGGTGTGTCGATCGGGTCAACGACGATTTCCTCGCCATCGGGTTGATCCGCGGCGCGCGGCATGGCTGAAGGCGCCAAGTCTACAAACGCATCAAAAAAGTTTTCAATCCCGAAGTTGGTGAGGGCCGAGGCAAAAAAGACCGGGGTGACTTCTCCCCGCAAAAACTCTTCTTGGGAAAATGGATTTCCGGCGATTTCCAGAAGCTCCAAGTCATGATGGACTTGCGTGAGCAGTTCTTCCTCAATACGCGAAGTTGCTTCCGAGCTATCTAGCGAAATTTCCGTTCGGCTCGCTTTAGCGGCTCCGCCAGCGGCCATTTTTTTAAAGAGGGAGACCTGTTTCGTGGCGCGATCGACCACGCCGACAAACTGCTGACCTGAACCAACCGGCCAGTTCATGGCACTCGCATGAATGCCCAAGACCTCTTCGACCTCGGCCATGAGGTCGAGAGGGGCACGGCCAGGAAGATCCATTTTGTTGATGAGGGTCAGGACCGGGATTTTTCTGAGGCGGCAGACTTCGAACAATTTTCGCGTCTGGGTTTCAACACCCTTGGCGGCATCGATGACCATGATAGCGCTATCCGCCGCGGTGAGGGTGCGATAGGTGTCTTCGCAAAAATCCTGGTGGCCCGGGGTGTCCAGTACATTGATCACGGCATCTTTGTATTTGAACTGCATGGCCGAGGCCGTAATGGAAATGCCGCGTTCTTGCTCCATGCCCATCCAATCGGATGTGGCGGTCGTGTGGCTTTTCCGGCTCCCGACCATGCCGGCGGTACGGACCATACCGGAATACAGCAACAGTTTTTCCGTGACCGTGGTCTTCCCGGCATCCGGGTGACTGATAATGGCAAACGTGCGGCGCTTTTTCGCCTGAGCACGGACGTCGTTTTGTATTTGGATGTCGTAGGGAGGCACTTATATTACGTGTCCTTGAATCTAATCACTAAAGTCTTGGTCTTACTTTGGAGAAACTCAAACCTGCATTCCGCTTTACACTGCGGGAATGACCATTGGGCTTAATGAAGGCAAACCAACCAAGCGGATTTATACTTTTAAATTAAAAGAATTTTCACGTTCTGGCTAGAGAGTTTTCAAAGAAAGAGTTATCTCTATCAAAAACGTTCAGGGTGGTCAAAAAGGCCATCCAGCAAGGTCGCAGGCGCTCCCGGCCTTCGTAGCCACGTCGGCGGAGTAGGCTTGGCGCGCGGAGCGTAGGGGTTGAGTACGTGAGCACGACAAAGGGCCGAGAACGCAGCTGGTGACCTTTTTCACCACCCTGCTAGAGTGTATCAAGCTGCCCCTGGGCTCGGGCCAGATTCACGCGCGACGCATTGAAATTGAATAATCCTTCGATCAGATTATCACGAGCTTGCGCTACCGAGGTCTGTGCAGTCGTGACTTCGATATTGGTCGCGACCCCAACGGCAAACCGTTGGCGGGCGAGATCAAGTTCCTTGAGTGACAGACGAAGACCTTTCTGAGCCACGGCGACCTGTTGTTGTGTGGATTCCAGGGTGAGCATCGCATCTCGCACTTCCAAGGCGACTTGGTAACGAATATCTCGGGTGCGAATGGCTTCTTGCCGAACCAGGCTCCGGCTTTCTGAAATGCGGCCCTCACGTTGTCCTCCGTCGAAAATCGGAATCGACAACAGCAATTGCACGTTGTCCGTCGTCAACGCATCGGGAATTTGATTGCCAATCATGCCTACATCCCCGCTACCGATTAAGGAGGGTACTCGCTCCATGGTCACCGAACTCAAGGAGAGTTCGGCTAATCGTTCGCGCTTCTTTTGCGCTTTGAGTTCAACACGGTTTTCCATCGCGATCTGAAGCGCTTCTTCAACGGTTTGTTCGGGAACCTTGTGCAAGATGAGTTCGTCCGTGAGGACCAGCGACACGTTAAAGGACAAACCCATGGCACGAATAAGATTGAGCTTCGCGCGATCATGGTCGTTACGCGCGACTAACAAACGTTGTTTTTCATTTTCCAATTGGACTTTGGCTCGTATCACATCCAGGCTGGTCGCCATCCCCGCATATTTTCGTTCAACGGCCAATCGGAGGAGTTCATTGTTGAGCTTCACATCTGCCAAACGTGCCTTACCCGCAGCTTTAGCCCGCAGGGTTTCCAAATATGCCAACCCTACGGTGGCCATCGTATCCATCCTGGTAGTGGCGGAATCGAGGTGTGATACCTCTACATTGGCACGAGCGGCACGCCATTTTTGAATGAGACTGAGGCTGAAGATGTTCTGGGTGAAGGATACACGGGCTTCGTAAAAGTCGAGTGGGTTTGAGACCCCAGCCCTGCCCCCAAAGGAGCCCAGAAAAAACCGTCGTCTGGCTGCTCTGGTAGTAGCAGATACATTCGGGAGTAACGTGCCAAGTTGGGTAAAGGCTTGGTCTTTTGCCTGGGTGATGCGTTCCTTAAACAATTGGACCGTTGGGTTTTCATCGACCGCCGCTTTCATCGCATCACGCATGCTTAAGCGAAGTTCAGGATGTTTCTGAATCGAAGGAGAATCGTCTTGTGCCAGGGCAGGGATTGAAATACCTGACAGTAAAACAAGACCGCCTAAAAAAATGAACGGTCGGATGCATGGCTGGATGCGCCACGGCTTACTCGCACGGTGTACATTCATTGAATGCATGATTAGGTTTCTTGCACTTCCTGTTGGGCAGCCTCATCAGGAGTCACCGTGCCTTGTCTTTTGAGTTTCCATTCCATGACCAAACTGAATAGCGCCGGAACCACCAGAAGGGTAAACACCGTGGATAGCATAAGCCCGCCCAACACCACACTCCCGATTCCTCGGTAGAGTTCCGATCCGGCCCCGGAGGATAACACTAATGGGAGGAGTCCAAAGGTCGTAGTCAGCATGCTCATCATGATCGGACGTACCCGGGATCGAACCGATTCCGTAATGGCTTGACGCACTGACATGCCTCCCACCGTTTCGACTTCTCCTGAGGTAGAGAGGTTTCGACGATTGGGATCCATGAAATTCAAGGCTTGATGCACCACCAGGATGGCATTGTTCACCACAACCCCAATCAAAATAATAAAGCCGAGCATCGTCAACACATCGAGTGGTTGAGGGGTGACGAAGAGGTTGACAAGATATAGGCCCAGGATTCCTCCAGCCGCGGCCAATGGCACACTGAAAATGATCACAAAGGGGTACACAAAACTTTCGAACAAGGCCGCCATGAGCAAATAGGTGATGAGCAAGGCCAAAAGAAAATTGTATTTGAGCGCGTCATACGTTTTGGTCAGCTCATCGGCAGCGCCGGATAATTGAATGTGATACAGCCGCCCCAGACTGCCGCCTTCTTTAAGGGGAAGCAGGACCTGTTGTTCGATCAAGTCCATGGCGGTTTCCAACGGCATTTGGCCAGAAGGAGTAACCTGGATGGTAATGGCTCGCTCACGTTCTATGTGATTGATCTGTTCAGGTCCGGCCACCAATTTCACATCCGCAATATCGCCCACTGTTGTCAGTTTCCCACTTCGGGTATAGATCGGCAGGTTCGCTATGTCTTGCGTCCGATCCGCAAAGTGGTCCACCCCTCGAATGGTCAGATCAATTTCATCTCCTTCAAACTGGTAATCACTCGCCTTGGTGCCATCGACTAAGGCATCAATAATAAAGCCCAATTCCTGATTGGTAATTTGTACATCGGCCGCACGGTGGCGTTTGAGGCTGATGCGGACTTCGGGGCTTCCTAGATCCAGGCTTGGCTTGGGACGAACTTGAGCACCAGGTAACACTTCCCGGACCTGCTCAAATATCTGTCTACCCAGAGCCACGAGTGTATCCAATTCTGGTCCGGTGATTTCGATATCGATATTCCGTCCTTCCCCAAGTCCGCGTTGAAACAGACTGCTTTGGGTGACAATGGCGATGACCCCAGGAATATCTGCCATGGCGCGCCGGAATACGGGTATCAAATCTCGGATTTGGGAATCGTCATTCGTGCGACCCCCCATAAAGACGGACCTGCCGCGTGCCACATAGAAAAAGTTTAGGATGCTTGGACCGTCCAAGGCCGCCTCCTCAGGACTGCCGGGTTGGGCATCCCAGTGTGGCGCGAGAACTCTTTCCATCGTCTCACCCATACGGATGAATTCCCCGATGTTGTAGCCTGGTGGAGGAAGCACAATGCCAATAATCAGATTACGGTTTCCTTCTGGCAGGTACTCGGCTTTAGGTAGTAGGAGCCACGTCATGCCAATTGCCAAGGTGGTTAACCCCAACACAATCCCAATCCGCCAAGGCACGCTGCCGGACATCCAGTAAATGAAGTTTCCTAATCGGTCTGAACTCACACCCATCCGCTCAGCCATCCGGTGAACGCCATCAAACAACTCATGGGCTAAGATTTTCATCCGTGAGGTCGGGATCTCGGAACTCCGTTCATGATGGTTCCTCGTTTTTAAAATTCGTGCAGAAAGACAGGGGATCACGGTAATCGATACGATCAAGCTCAGGCCGACTCCGGCGCTGATGGCAATCGCGATATCCCGAAATAATTGCCCGGCTTGTTCTTCGATGAACACGATGGGCACAAACACCGCGATGGTCGTCAACGTACTCGCGAGCACCGCCCCCCAGACTTCGGTCGTGCCATCATAGGCGGCTTGAAACAGCGGCTTTCCCGCCTCTCGGTGACGGTAGATGTTTTCCAGCACCACGATGGAGTTATCGACGAGCATTCCTGCAGCAAAGGTCATCCCGGCGAGACTGATGACATTGACGTTCCGATCCAACAACCACAAGGCAATGAACGTACCCATAATGCTGATCGGAATGGCCAGACCAATCACGAGAGTGGTGCTACCGGTTCGCAAAAAGAGAAACAGAATCGTAATGGCGAGAATACTGCCGATGATGAGGTTTTGTTGGACCAATTTCAGCGAGCTGTAGACATAGTCCGTCTCATCATAGACCTGAAAGAGTTTGAACTCTCGCCCTTTAAGAAGGTCTTCGTTGAGGTCGTCAACTGCTTCTCTGAGTTTGGTCATCGTGTCCAATATATTCGCGCCGGTTTCACGAATGGCATTGACCGCAATGGAATTTCGTCCCATTTCTCGCACGACGTGCGCGGGATCTTTATACGCGATGCTCACGGTGGCCACATCGCGAACATATACCGGAGCGCCGTTGCGCCGGGCGATGATGACATTCGCTACGTCTTCGGGGCTTTGGTATTCCCCAACGGTTCGAACGACATACGAGCGTTTGCCTTCGTCGAAATCACCGGCACTGAAGTCACGATTCTCTTGATCCAGCGCTTGTGCGAGTTCACGGACGGTGAGAGATCGCATGGCTAACTTACCGGGATCAACCAGGACTCGAAGTTCCCGCTCTCGCCCTCCATACACGTTGGAAGCGGCCACCCCAGGAATCCGCTCGAATCGAGCCTTGATCACATCTTCCACAAAGTCTCGCATAGTTTCGATATTGACTGGGTTACCTTCCAACGGCTCAAAGATAAACCACGCCATGGCATTTCCGCGCGTATCCGCGCTGCTAATGACGGGCTCATCAACTTCATCAGGGTATTCTTTGACTTGGTTTAAACGATTCGACACCCGAAGTAGTGCCGTATCGTTGTTTGTGCCTGCGGGAAAGCGAAGAACAATTTTGGCGGAATTGTACGAACTCTCTCCAAACATCTTTTCGAGACCCTCAACGCCTTTGAGCTGTTCTTCCTGTTCATCAACGATTTCACGCTCGACTTCATACGGACTGGCCCCTTCCCATCGTGTTTCTATCGTGATCTCAGGTTTGGACACATCAGGGGTCAGCTGGATTGGGAGTTTGGTCAGAGACACCACGCCGAACAAGACAAGGAAAATCACCCCGACCGTCGTGGTCACTGGATATCGGATGGCAGATTGAATAATGCTCATGGAGTCGTTTGCGGTTACTCAAGTATCCGAACAAGTTGTCCTGGAAATAGACGCTCGTTGCCTTCCACCACAACGGTCATCCCTTCCTGCACGTCGCCAGTCACTTCGACGAGTTCATCTAAATGTACGACTGACTTCACGGGTACTTGCCCGACCCTGCCTTCATGAACCAGAAAGACGAATTCCCGCTCTCCGCGAAGAACGAGCGCGTCTTTGGGAACCACCACTCCATCATGGGGCCGGCCAACCTGAAGGGTGACGCGTGACACCATGCCGCTTTTAATGATGAGGTGAGGATTGGGAATATCGATTTTGACCGGAAAGGTCCTCGCCATTCGATCGGCTTGTGCTACTAACGAAAAGACCTGGCCTTGGGCTGGAAAATCCGGCAACCCATCGAATGAAGCCTGCACTGGATCTCCAATTTGAATGCCCTGCACGTAGCGTTCCGGGAGCGGTACCTCGACTTGCACATGAGACAAATCAACTAATTCAAGGATTGGTCCACCCTCTTCCACCCATTGGCCAATCTCCGTAAATTCTTGTGTGATCCAGCCATCAAACGGCGCGATAATTTGAGATTTCCTTCGCTGATCTTTCACGCGTCGAATCTCGGCACCTAATTGAAAGAGCCGTTCATGTAATGCGCCTTCTTCGGTTTGGGCATCGTCGAATTCCTTTTGGGTGACGAGTTCTTTGTCAAAGAGGACCCGCACCCGCCCAAGATCTTGTTTAGCTTGACGATAGCGAGTTCGCGCTTCTCGATGCGAAGCCAAAGCCGAATCCATTTGAATGTTCAACGTCTCGGTGCGCAATCGTGCTAAGAGTTGGCCTTTTGTGACCTGCATGCCTTCTGCCACGGGAAACACCTGGACAAGCCCTTTGATTTCACTGGCGACGATGCTACGTTTCCATGGCTCAACCGTGCCGACGAGCGTCACGGATTGTTGAATCAATTGCTTTAAAACTGGGGCCACTCGCACTGGCGAAGGCGGGCGGCCTGGTGGGGGCGGGGCCGCTTGCTGTTCGCTGCATGCCGCCGTGATCAAGAGCAGTCCCGCACTGAAGATGGCAACTAGAATCTGTTGAGATCGAGAGGTGTTCATGGTTTTTGGGACTACAGTTACATTTTACACGATACGCCTGATGATGCCTGAATGGGTGTCCTTTTTGATCCCGCCCAAAAATAAGGTACTGATCAGCTCGTATTTATCGACCAGAGACCCACTCGGTTTGGCCTGTAAAATCCCGACATACATGGTGGAATTCAACATCCCATGCAGGGCAAAGGCCGCATCTTTTGGATCCATTTTCCTGAATTCCTTTCTGCGAATCCCTTGGCGAATTAGATCCGTCACCATGTCAACCTGGGCCATATACAGTTTCCACACACGTTCTCCAAACGCACTTTTGATGGTCCATTCAAACCCACTCCATTCCGACACGTAAATACGAAAAAAATCCCGGTTGCGATCTGCGTAACCAAGTTTAACCTGAATGAACACGTTGATCTTGTCACTGGAGGTTTTCGCGCGACCAACGTTTTCATCGAGCAGGCCGACTAATTCTTCTACCTTGTCCTCGACGATG
The DNA here is from genome assembly GCA_022561525.1 of Nitrospinota bacterium. Taxonomy (GTDB): domain Bacteria; phylum Nitrospirota; class Nitrospiria; order Nitrospirales; family UBA8639; genus Nitronereus. Next base: position 463 of record JADFRB010000010.1, on the reverse strand, counting down.
GAGATATAAATCTCTTCCTTGCTTTTGAAGAAGCGGTAGACCGTCCCCATGGCAAACTGCGAAGCCGAGGCAATTTCCGCCATACTGGTTTTAAAAAACCCATTCTTCGAAAACAGGGACTCAGCTGCCGACAGAATGTCTTGCCGCCGAGCCTCGTATTCCCGTTGCTTGCGTTTGGTCCGTGGGTCCATCAGAAATGAATCAGATCAATAATAGGTGAAGAACTATTCTAGTCTATGATGAAGAATTCTACAAGCTAGAATAGGCATTCATTTTGTAAAGATTTGACAGGCCCCTTCCAAGCTGTGACTTGAGAAAAAAATATTACTCTGAGGACTTGGAAGAATCGTTAGGGTCCGTAAAGAAATAAGTGGGTAAAGAAATAAGTGGTACATTAAGACACTTAGATTTAGGTCAGATTTGGTCGATCTGAATGGGAGGAACCGGAGGAATAGTTGTGCTA
>JADFRB010000351.1 GCA_022561525.1 Nitrospinota bacterium | reverse complement strand
TTCCGGTTCGGGCTCAGGTTCTGGTTCCGGCTCAGGTTTTATTATTACTGTTCCTTTTGGCTTGAAAGCGTACGGCTTTTTTTTACCTTTCTTTCCAGTGTTTTTTATGACTATATCTAACAGGTCTCCTGGTTCTATGTTTTCTGCTAGTCTGACGTTTTTTGGTATGTTTATTAGTATTCTTGGTCCGCTTTTGTATGCGAGTACTGTTGCCATTCCCATTGTTACCTCACTCCTTTTTGGCCCGGCGGCGGCGTGGGGTGCGGGCATTGGCAATGTGATCGGCGATTGTTTTGGCACGTTGGGGCCGGCGAGTCTGTTCGGGTTTTTGGGAAACTTTCTCTATGGGTATGTGCCCTACTTGTTGTGGGGAAACTTAGGGCCACTGTCATCCAAAAAGGAACCTGTGATTCGTTCTTGGCGGCAAGGCCTGGAATTTGTCGTCGTGTGCGTCGTGGCGTCCTGGATCTGTGCCGCGACCATCGGGTGGGGTGTTGAATTACTTGGCCTTCTTCCGTCCTCCATCCTGACGCCAGCGATCTTTTTTAATAATGTGGTCATGGCCCTGGTGTTAGGCCCGCCCTTATTGTTGTTTCTCTACCCACGCGTCAAACAGTGGGGTCTGTGTTATAGCGATCTCATAGAAACAGGCCTTGTGGCTCAAGATCGTCGCCTCCCCACCAGCTCCCTCGTTCGGGAATCTTCGCCGACAGTAGACGATGCTTCTCCGATGGTGTCAATTCAAAACCTGACGTTTCGTCATGCACATGCCAACACCCCTGCGATACGCAATCTCTCTTTGAATGTGAAACGGGGAGAGGTGGTGATGATCATGGGTCCAAGTGGTTCAGGGAAATCATCCCTGTGTTACGCCTTGAACGGCCTCATCCCGCATTTTGTTCAGGGCGACTATAGCGGGACGGTTCGTGTCGCGGGGAAAGAGACCGCAGCCTTCCCTGTTTGGCAGCAGGCTGGAGACGTGGGCATAGTTTTTCAGGACTTTGAAACACAGCTGATCTCGACCAATGTCGAGACGGAGTTACGATTTCCCCTTGAATGCTTTTCTCCAAGGGAGAATCATGATGAAACTCAGACCGTAGCTGAGCAGATTCGAACCACTCTCGAGCTTGTGGGATTGCCCGGATTCGAGCGTCGAGATCCTTTTTCTTTATCAGGCGGACAGCGGCAACGATTGGTTATTGGATCGGTCTTGGTGCGGAACCCTAAGCTGGTCGTAATGGACCAACCCTTGACTGATCTGGATCCCGCAGGGAGGCGTCATTTTCTTACTGTGCTGAATCGGCTCAAGGCGCAAGGTATCACAGTCATTCTCACGGAACATGAATACGATGAGGTCTTGCACGTTGATCGCATTGGCCTGATGCAGGAAGGACACATGGCTTGGATCGGGTCCCCTGCTGAACTCTTTCGTCAGCCTGCTTTGGCTGCGCAGTACGGAATCCGGCCTCACCCTTTAGCCGAGTGTTTTGCGAGGTTTAATCTTCCCCAATTGCCGGTCACGGTCGAAGAGGCATGGCAGGTTGCCGATGACCTTGGTGTGTCTCTTTCCCTCTCCGAACAATGCAAAGCAAGTTCAATAGGTGATCATTCAACTCAAGACACTCCAATCCTTGAACTCGATCATGTGACGTATGGTTATGATGAGCGCCAACCGGTCCTTCGCGATGTGTCGGCAACCATTTACAAAGGAGAGTTCGTGGCCATTCTCGGGGAAAATGGATCCGGGAAGAGTACCTTGGCCAAACTGTTCAATGGATTGCTCGTGCCAAACGAAGGTAGGGTTACGGTCATGGGCCTTGATACTCAAGTGGCGGGTGTCGGACAGCTGGCTTCTGTTGCAGGTTATGTGTTTCAAAATCCTGATCATCAAATCTTTGCCGAAACCGTATGGAATGAGGTGGCGTTTGGCGCGAAAAATGTGGGGTGTTCTACAGAGGAATGTGAGCGGCGGGTGGCGGAGGCGCTTCAAGCGGTACGGTTGACCGGTGCGGAACAACACGATCCGTTTTCGTTAACCAAAGGAGAACGTCAGCGAGTAGCCGTAGCCTCTATGTTAGCGGCTCAACCCAAAATCTTGATCTTTGACGAACCCACCACGGGGCTTGATGCCGAGGAAACCGCTCGAATGATGCGCATGATCCAACAGCTCAATCAGCACGGCCACACGATTGTCATGATCACGCATACCATGTGGCTCGTGGCGGAATTTTCCACGCGATGTGTGTTATTGCGAAAAGGACAATTGATTGCCGATGGGCCCACCCGTGAAATATTTTCGGATCCCGCATTACTTCAGTCCACCGCGTTGGAACTACCCTCGATCACACGATTCAGTCAACGTTGGGGAGTGACCTTGCTGACCGTGGATGAGGTCCGTGCTGGGTTAAGGGAAGTATGAATCTTTCTCTTTATCTCGACAACGGAACGTGGATCCATCGATTGGATGCACGCACCAAGATTTTGTGGCTCCTTGGACTGTTCGTCTTGTCCCTGATGTTTTCGGACCCAGGCTTTTTGTTGGGGATGATGGGGCTGGTGCTGGGAACAACAATCATGGCGAAAAGTCTGGCGAACGTGAAAAGGATTTGGGTTTTGCTGGTGCTTCTGTTTGTCTACAGCCTGATTTTATGGCCATTTTTTGTGGAAGGCAAAACGCCTCTCCTGGAAATCGGGACACAGGTGATCACGCTTGAAGGAGTAATGTATGGATTGGGGATGGGCCTGCGATTGAATGTGATGCTCCTGAGCGGCATCTTCATGTTATCCACGACGGCCATTGAAGAGTTTACGCAGGGCTTGCATCGACTGGGGGTGCCACATGCGTTGGCAT
>JADFRB010000350.1 GCA_022561525.1 Nitrospinota bacterium | reverse complement strand
CCAGGTGAGTTCGTCGCTTTAGTTGGCCCAACCGGTTCCGGCAAAAGCACGATTGCGAATTTGCTGCATCGATTTTACGATCCCACAGCAGGGAGCATTTCGGTTGATGGTTTGGATTTGCGTGAGGTCACACTCAACAGCTTGTATCGCCAAATCGCGCTCGTACCGCAAGAGACCATTTTGTTTGGCGAGACCATTTTTGAAAATATTCGGTATGGACGAGAAACCGCTTCGGAAGAGGATGTTATTCATGCCAGCCAAGCGGCCAACGCACACGATTTCATTTCAGGATTGCCCGACGGCTATCAAACGATGATTGGAGAGAAGGGCATTAATCTCTCCGGGGGACAACGCCAACGCATTGCCATAGCAAGAGCCATCATTAAAGACCCGCGGCTGCTCATTCTTGATGAAGCAACTTCGGCCCTCGATTCTGAGTCGGAATTGTTAGTTCAACAAGCCTTGAGCCGTTTGTTCACCGGGCGGACAACCCTGGTCATCGCTCACCGTCTCACCACCATCCAAGAAGCTGACCAGATCTTGGTGTTGAATAAGGGGGTCATTGTGGAAGCCGGCACCCATACGAGTTTATTGCAACAGGGGGGATTGTACCGTCACCTGTACACTTTACGCATGGCTGAGTTTGAAGGAACGACTGAGGACCGTGGGAAGGATGTGTAGGTTCCACGCACAAATGCCTTAAACTCGAAATACGAATCTCGAAATCCGAAACAAATTCAAAAAACAAAAAGGCCTGTCTCCATAAGTTGGCATGACCCGTTTGAAAAATTCAAATTTGGTATTTCAGATTTGTTTCGGATTTCGATATTCGAGTTTCGGATTTATTCATATCACGCCTACACAAAATCCTAGCCCCACACTTCGGAGTATTTCCTTTCCGAATCCTACCTTGAGCTATTTGATCTTAGAAAAGTCCACATCCAAGCTAATGAGTTTGCCATCCTGGAAAAACACCACGATCTTCGTTGGAGCCTGTGGATCAAAATCCTGGTACGAAAATCGTGCGGAAAATCGAGAGACGAAATTCATTTCGGAACCAGGAATTTTTCGTCCACGGCTGGGCTTTCCTTTATCCGTCGGCATGATATTCTTCGAGCCCTGTTGCAACGCCACATCCGCACCCTCCGCGAAAAATTCTTCCTGCCCACACAACCCGATTTCAATTTCCAAATTGGGCATGTTCAGAATTTCTTGGACTTTGGCTTCAGGCATCCGGACGTCTTCTTGCGCCACCTTAGACCGTCGTCCTTCTTCTCGTCCAAAATATTCGAACCAATAGGTTTTCGTTCGTAGGATCGCGCTGCTTCCGCAGGGTGTGGTTTCAGGATCATCTCCGATGCGGGAGCTTTTATCAGCCAATTTGATAATTTTAAACATTTCATCGTTGGAAGAAGCCTTTTCCATGGGTTCACGGGCAAACGCCATGAGGTGTTTACCTTGCTCCAAGGTCAGATCAACGTCAATGGCGAACGCCGGAGAAACCAAGAAACCACTGACCAAAAAGATCGCACCAAGCCCTTGCCAAATTGTGGAATGGGAGATGGTATCCATTGGGCTCATGTGCTTGCTCCTTCGTGTTGTATAAATGTTAGGCAAACGATTCAAAAACACAAACTGCACATATCGTGAATGGGGATTGTAAAAAAGTCCCCTCCTCCTTTTCAACCCAAGATCCGCGATGGGTTTGGTTAACAGAGGTCCTTTGGCGAAACCCCCGTGTTCCACCCCCTGGCGCCGTCGCGTAGTCAATGGTCTGGGTGAATTCGAGGCCACCTCAAGGGTTGCCTTCCCTGGATGGGATTGACCGGCCTTTTGTGGGCAGACCACTCCCTTCCTGCTTCCTTCTTCTCTGTGCTGCCCCCTGCCCCGGCTTAAGTCTGGGCGGCTTCCGCCCAGCGCGTCCGAATCTCCTCACACAAGCCCCACAGCCATTGCTGAACTTTGAGGATCACCGCGCCGGCATGCCGTACCACTTTGCCCGCCATCTGATACAACCGCCAGCGCACTGTGCGCACTTGGCACCGACTCCAGGTAGGGGGCAAAGCCAACAACTTGAATACCACAAACAGGTTGTAGGCCAACCCGCCAATGCGAAAGAAGACGGCATTGGCCGCGAAAGTCCCACACGGAAGCCGTTCCATGCCAAAACCACGCTTCAGTTCTTTGATGCGATTCTCACTGGTCTCACCTCGCTGGTTATACCACCGGACAATCTTCCTCGGGGGACCCTTCTCGATTCGTCGCAATCAGCGTATAGTGCTGGCGGGGTGATAGCCGACGCGGCTCCCTGGCGCGGGCAAGGCCGCATTGAGTTGCCGGGGCACATTCATCGCATGCAGAAACTCCCCGAACAGCGCCAGGCCTCCATGGGCGGTGAGCTGCTCGTCGGTGGGCTCGAGCTTGAACGGCAGAATGGTTTGTGACATCATTGGTTTCATCTCGTTGGTGAGGAGTGGCTAAGTGTGTGGGCGCCCATATCTTAGCAAATCAACGAGATTTTTTTATGCCCGAAATAAATCCATCGCGGATCTTGGGTTTCAAATATCCAGACACATTCTCTCAAGTCAAACTTCACCACCCATGCAACACCGGTCACCTCAGGAGTTGACTCATAGTGGGAAGTCGGTTACAGTAGCCCCGCCTTTTGCTCGGGCGGGCCATAAAAAAGCGTTACAGAACAACAGGTTCCGCCTTAACAACTCCTGAATATTTTAACAGTGACTGGGCCATGGCTCAAATAAGCCAGGGCCGTGTGTGGGAATGTGTATGTCTCAACAAGAAGAAACCATGAATCTTGAAAGTCTTGAACGGGTCTACACCAATTATTCCTCTGTCT